>JBCCHR010000102.1:0-9148 GCA_039028655.1 Bacteroidota bacterium | reverse complement strand
CCGGAATGTATTTCATAAGATTCGTTTCTAACGGCCTTGCCGTAACCAAACGATTTATTAAAGAATAAGTATTTTAGTTAATAGTAAGTTGCAAAAGGGGCTGTCCGAAAGGGCGGCCCTTTTTATTGTTGATATTCTATTTCAGAAACATTACGTAAAGAGATTTCAATCTTTATATTTGTTTTATGCTGAAGAACGTCTTGCTTTTTAGTTTGTTATTTACTTTATTTTCCTGCAAAGAACGACAGGGATGGCATACAGAACTGACGGATGAAAACTCCCCGGAATACGATTCAATCTATGGGGAGTTGAAGGAATTTCTCAATGAAGAAGGAGATTCGTTATCCCTTGCGTTAATAGATTCTTTACAAGGAAATAAGATTCGCAGCAAACTGAAACAGTTTGAAGCCTTAAGCGATTATCTTCCATCTTCCAAATTTGGTCCTAACCATTTGCTTTCCGATTTTTCCGGAGACGGCCGGATAGATCATGCCGTCTTTACTCGAAGTGCAAAGGATGGCAAACACTATCTTGTTCTTTTTCATGCTGAAGATGAGTATTATGTGATAGGTGGTGGTGATGGAATGGAGGACGGTAATTTAACCTTAGACTGGGTTACGGGAATTGAAGTTTTTGTAGATCGTGAGACTTTTAGAACTATTATTGATGAAGAAACCGGTGATATCCTAGATGCAGTTTCCATCGCGCTCAATCATAATGCCATTGCCCTTAGATATGGGGATTCAGGAATTGTCGGAATACTTTATTGGGATGGAACCAATTACACTTATATACATCAATTCGATTAAACTTTATGAGCATCGAACAGAAAATAAAAACCCTGCGAGACGAACTCCGCCAACACAATCATAATTACTACGTCCTTGACGATCCAACGATCTCCGATTATGAATTTGATCAAAAACTAAAGGAATTACAAGCACTGGAGGAAGCCCATCCGGAGTTTTACGACTCCAATTCGCCCACACTTCGAGTTGGAGGAGCCATCACCAAGAGTTTTGAAACGGTGACCCATACCTATCGTATGTACTCCCTGGACAACAGCTACTCCAAAGAAGACCTGGAAGACTGGGAAAAACGAATTCATAAGCTGGTAGACGGTGAAGTGTCCTATACCTGTGAGCTGAAGTACGATGGGGCCTCAATGAGTCTCACTTATGAAAACGGTGCACTCGTGCGAGCCGTGACTCGCGGCGACGGATTTCAGGGAGATGATGTAACGGCCAATGTAAAGACCATCAATTCGGTCCCACTAAAACTAAAAGGAAATTATCCTCCGAAGTTCGAAATTCGCGGTGAGATCATTTTGCCCTTCGATGGTTTCAACAAAATGAACGAGGAACGGATCGCGGCTGGAGAAGAACCTTACCGGAATCCGAGAAACACGGCTTCGGGGAGCTTGAAGTTACAGGATAGCAGCGAGGTGGCCAAGCGGCCACTGGAATGCCTGTTGTATAGTATTAAAGGAGAACGTTTGGGGATCACAACTCAATTTGAAAATCTTGAAAAGGCCCGTGAGTGGGGATTTAAGGTTCCTTCGGAAGCCAGACTGGCTCACAGCATTGATGAGGTGCTGGAGTATGTGAACTACTGGGACCAGGCAAGGCATGATCTGCCCTATGAAACGGACGGCGTTGTGATCAAGGTAAATAACCTTCAGCAACAGGACGAATTAGGCTTTACCTCCAAAGCCCCGCGATGGGCCATGGCTTATAAGTTCAAAGCCGAACAGGCCGCCACGCGACTCAATGAGATCACTTATCAAGTGGGGCGTACCGGAGCGATCACCCCTGTGGCCAATTTGGAACCGGTGTCGCTGGCTGGCACCGTTGTGAAGCGGGCTTCGTTACACAATGCCGACCAAATTGCCAAGCTCGATATACGCGAGGGAGACCTTGTTTATGTGGAAAAAGGAGGGGAGATCATTCCGAAGATCATGGGAGTGGATCTTTCCAAACGCCCTGAGAATTCCAAACCCACCCAATACATTACCCATTGTCCGGAATGTGGCACACCTTTGATCCGCAAAGAAGGCGAGGCACAACACTATTGTCCGAATGACGAAGGCTGTCCACCGCAGATCATCGGAAGGATCCAACACTATATTTCAAGAAAGGCGATGGATATTGAAGGTCTCGGGGGAGAAACGGTGGCCCTTTTGGTGGAGAACGATCTTATTTCCAACTATGCCGATCTCTATGAACTCACGGTGGACGTTGTGATTCCGTTGGAGCGTATGGCCCAAAAGAGCGCCGAAAACCTTGTGAACGGAATAGCCGCTTCGAAAAGTATTCCTTTCGAGCGCGTATTATTTGCCCTTGGAATTCGTTATGTAGGGGAGACGGTGGCCAAGAAGCTCGCCAAGCATTTCAAAAGTGTGGATGGACTGATGACGGCTTCGGAAGAGGCTCTGGTAGCCGTAGATGAGATTGGCGATAGAATCGCACAAAGTGTGGTGGCCTTTTTTAATTCCGAAGAAAACAAAAAGATCGTCGATCGATTAAGAGGTTTTGGGGTGCAGTTACAGATCACTGAGGAAGAACTCGCCAACCAGACAGATGTGCTGCAAGGGCAGACGTTCGTGGTCTCCGGGGTATTTGAAAAGGTGTCCCGCACTGAACTCAAAAAACTGATCGAAGATAACGGGGGTAAGGTCTCAGGCAGTATTTCGGGAAAGACTGGTTATGTGGTTGCAGGAGCCAATATGGGCCCTAGCAAGCGTACCAAGGCCGAAAGCCTGGGGGTGCCTATTATCTCGGAAGATGATTTTTTGGAAATGATCGAGTGATCCTTGAATAATACCGCCCAGAACTTGTATTTTTGTAAGGCAGCCTACTCCGTTTATGTTTGAAAAGTTAAAGCGAAGATCATTACGCAAATTGACCGAGAAAAACCTGGCAAACAGGGACTTATCCAGGGTTAATTCTAAAATGCGCACCTTGGGATTCTTGGTCGATGAACGGGTATTTCAGGAGTTTGATGTGTTGGAGGATTTTGGACTGGAGTTAAAGCTGATCCCAAAGGATGTAAAGGTGTTTTCTTTTATTGAAGTGAAAAGAAAGCTTCCTTCCCTACGACAGAACCAGGTGCAATGCAAGGATTTTAATTGGAAAGGGGAGATGCACAATCAGAATGCGGCCGAATTCCTGGAGAAGGAGTTCGACGTATTAATAGGTATGTATGAAGGCAGGAACGAGTTCCTTGATGCATTGATCTCGCAAAGCAAAGCGAAATTTAAGGTGGGATTTGCCGGAGCCGATGAGCGTTTGTACGAACTTTTGTTAGGCGTAAAACCAACAGACACGAAGGCTTTCAAGGCAGAGTTAAAAAAGTACCTGGAGATCCTGGGTAAATTGGAAAAATGATAGCAGTTTCGGGCTTCTAGTCCATGAAATTTGCTGCTTAAATACGATGTGTTCAATGAGCATAAGCAATACAATGCAAGCGTTAAAAGGTACCGGAGTGGCCCTGGTAACGCCATTTACAGAATCGGGGGCGGTCGACGTTGACGGACTTCGACGCGTGGTACATTTCCAGGTGGAGAATGGGATCGATTACCTGGTGGTTTTGGGTACTACCGGGGAAAGTGTGACGCTGGATAAACAGGAAAAACAATTGGTGATCGACGCTGTGATCGATGCCAATGCCGGTAGGTTACCTTTGGTGATCGGTATTGGAGGGAACAATACAAGGGCGGTTATCGACGAGATATCTTCCAGAGACCTGTCTGCATTCACAGCGATTCTGTCCGTATCTCCCGCTTACAACAAACCCACCCAGGAAGGTATTTATCAGCATTTTTCGGCAATTGCCAAGCTGGCACCCATCCCTGTGATCTTGTATAATGTTCCCGGTAGGACCGCCTCAAATATGCTCCCGGATACAGTATTGCGACTTGCCAGGGATCACGATGCGATTGTCGCAATCAAAGAAGCCGCCGGGGACCTCGATCAGGCCATGCGGCTCATTGCCGGTGCACCGGAGGGTTTCCTGGTAATTAGTGGAGACGACATGATCGCATTGCCCATGACCCATGCCGGAGGAGCAGGGGTGATCTCGGTGATCGCTCAAGGGTTTCCTTCGGAATTCAGCAGGATGATACGACTGGGATTGGAAGGAGAAACCCAACAGTCCTACACCATTCAATATCGCATTGCTCCCGCCATCGATTATATCTTCGAAGAAGGGAACCCAGCAGGGATCAAAGCTGTCCTGAAGAAATTGGGTCTGTGTGGTGATGTCCTTCGATTACCACTGGTGCCCGTAAGCGACGCCCTGCGTACGAAAATCGACGCATTTACCGATCAATTCTAAACGGAGCAGACTGCTTAGGCGTTAAATTTTTCCGAAGAACCAGTTATCCAAGGAAAACTTGGCATATTTTAGCTCGCGAATAAGTTTTTGTAATCACGTATAATTCACTACTTTTGCACGATGTTTTTTAATTCTATGAGAACAAGCCTATTGATAGTATTTTCAGCACTTTTGCTCACTTCCTGTGGGGAATATCAAAAGCTGTTGCGGTCTGATGACACCCAAAAGAAATATGTGGTGATGGACTCGCTATACAATGCAGGAAAATATAAGAAGGCTTTGAAACTCATGGAACAGATCGTTCCCTTGTATCGGGGCAAGCCTCAGGCGGAGCCTTTGATGTACAAATATGCCAACACGTTTTACCACCTGGAAGATTTCTACCTGGCGGGCTATCAGTTTGAGCGTTTTACGATCTCGTTCCCCAAGAGCGACAGTTTGGAAGTGGCGGCCTACAAGAGTGCCCGGAGTTATTATGAGCTGTCCCCCCGCTACTCGTTGGATCAGGAAGATACGCGTACCGCCTTGGAGAAACTTCAGAATTACATCAACACCTATCCCAATTCCGAGCATCGCCTGGAAGCCAACCGATTGGTGAAGGAGTTGCGAGAGAAATTGGAGAAAAAGGATATTGAGATCGCCAAACAGTATTTGGCTACCGCCGAATCGTTAGGTACGTTCAAACCCGCCATTAGCGCTTTTGATAATTTTATTGGTGATCACCCCGGTTCTAAATACAGAAAAGACGCGTTCTTTGGGCGATTCGAAGCTCAGTACCAGTTGGCGATCAACAGTGTGCCATCCAAGGTGGAGGCTCGATTGAAGGAAGCCAAGAACTATTACGACAGTTTTGCAAAATATTATAGCGAGAGCGACTTGAAAGCGGATGCCGACAAGATCCTGCAGGACATCGAAAAAAGACTTTCGCAAACAACAGAAACCGCTATTAACTAAGGATTATGAGTGATATTAAAAATTCGGAAGCACCTATCAATACAACCACGATTGATAAGAACCTGATCGACGAACCTACGAGCAATATCTACGAGGCGATCTCGATCATTTCGAAGCGTGCCAACCAGATCAATGCCGATATTAAGAAAGAGCTATTGGAAAAGTTGGATGAGTTCGCTACCTACAACGACAGTTTGGAGGAGATCTTTGAGAACAAGGAGCAGATCGAGGTTTCCAAATTTTACGAAAAACTTCCTAAGCCACATGCGCTAGCCGTACAGGAGTGGTTGGAAAACAAGATCTACTACAGAAATACCCAGGACGAAGAAATCGAAAAATAAGGTCATGTCTGTATGGAGCGGTAGAAAAGTACTGCTCGGCGTTACGGCCGGGATAGCCGCCTATAAGAGTGCCTTACTGGTTCGATTGTTCGTTAAATCCGGTGCAGAGGTCAGGGTAGTAATGACCCCGGCTGCGAAGGAGTTTGTTACTCCGCTTACCTTATCTACGCTTTCTAAGAACGAAGTATACTCCTCATTTACCAACGAGGAAGATGAAAATGCCCGATGGAATAACCATGTGGAGCTGGGCCTTTGGGCCGATCTTTTTGTGATCGCACCTGCAACGGCCAATACCCTGTCCAAAATGTCGACAGGCACCAGCGACAATTTGCTGGTCGCCACCTATTTGTCCGCCAAGTGTCCGGTGTATTTGGCTCCGGCGATGGACCTGGATATGTACCAGCATCCATCCACCAAGGAAACCCTGCAAAAACTGGAAGACTTTGGTAATGTGGTAATCCCGGCGGCTCATGGAGAACTGGCCAGTGGGTTGGTTGGACAAGGGCGTATGGCCGAACCGGAAGCCATTGTCGAGTTCATCGAGAACGATATTTTACAACAATTACCGCTTCGTGGGAAGCAATTCCTTATCACGGCCGGCCCCACCTACGAAGCGATCGATCCGGTTCGCTTTATCGGTAATCATTCGAGCGGTAAAATGGGATACGCCATTGCCGAAGTGGCTGCTTCGATGGGAGCCTCGGTGATACTTATCTCGGGCCCCACGGGACTCGTTTTGGACGATCCAAGGGTAGCAGTGATTCGTGTTACTTCGGCCCAGGAAATGTACGACGTTGCTTTCCAACATTTCAAGCAATCCCAAGTGGCCATTCTGAGTGCTGCCGTAGCCGATTACCGCCCGGCGGAAGTGGCCGATCAAAAGCTAAAGAAAAAGGAGGACGAGCTCACTATTCAGCTGGAAAAAACAAAAGATATCTTGGCAAGCCTGGGGGCGGAGAAGAACGACCAGTACCTGGTTGGGTTTGCGTTGGAAACACAAAACGAGTTGGAAAATGCAAAAACCAAACTCGAGAAAAAGAATTTAGATTTAATTATCTTAAATTCGCTGAATGACGAAGGAGCCGGATTTGGAGTGGATACGAATAAAGTGACTTTCGTTACGGCCAACAATAAAGTGATTCCTTTTGAAGTTAAGACTAAGAAAGAAGTGGCCAACGATATTATACAATACATAATTAATGAACTCAATGCGTAGACTATTATTTTTGATCATAGCTGTTATTTCGGGAGTGAGCATGCAGGCACAGGAGTTAAATGCAACCGTGACCATAGACGCCGAGCAAACAGGGCAGCCTAATTTTCAGGTGTTCCGAACACTGCAAAATGAGCTTACCGAATTTTTAAACAACACTCGCTGGACCAACCAGGAAATAAAGAACCAAGAGCGCATCGATTGTAACTTTACGCTGATCATTCAAAGTTTTGAGGCTACCTCTTTCCAGGGGACATTGCAAGTACAGGCTTCGCGACCCGTGTACGGATCCATTTACGATTCTCCGATCTACAATTACAACGATCGCCAGTTTAGTTTCGACTATAGCGAATTCCAGCCGCTGGTATTCAATATCAACACCTTCGATTCTAATTTGGTTTCTGTGCTGGCCTATCATGTGTATACCATCATTGGCCTGGATGCCGACACCTTTACCTTACAAGGAGGGACCGAATACCTGGCCATTGCCAAGCAGATCGTGAACACGGCCGCATCCAGTAACTTTGCCGGTTGGAAACCGCAGGACGGTACTCAATCGCGATTCCGCTATAATGATGCGATCCTCAGCAACGTGTACAAGGAGTTTCATGAAGCCATGTACACCTATCATCGGCATGGATTGGACAAGATGGAATCGACCAATCAGGCCGAAGCCAAGAACAATATCATCCAGGCGATCGCCAGTTTGAAGAACATCAACGACCGACGCCCAAACTCCTTTCTCTTGAGAACGTTCTTCGATGCCAAGTCGGATGAGATCGAGCGAATATTCAATGGCGGCCCGAGGGTAGATATCAATGGTCTACTCGATAACCTCAATCGAATTGCACCCACGCGACGCGCCAATTGGAGTAAGATAAAATTGTAAGATACCTATTTGCAGATATAGGAAAACTCCCTTACTTTAGAGGGAGTTTTTTTATGTTGAAAAACCTCTTAAACGCCGCCTTTTCGTGATCACATCCCTAGCGATAAAAAACTACGCCCTCATCGAAGATATTCGGGTCGATTTCCATTCAGGCCTAACGATCATTACCGGTGAGACCGGTGCCGGGAAGTCTATTCTATTGGGTGCACTGGGATTGGTTTTGGGAAATCGGGCGGATCTCAAAGTGGTGAAAGACGGCCAGGGTAAGTGCGTGATCGAAGCCGAATTTGCGATCGCCGACTACCAATTGGAGGCGCTCTTCCGTGAGAACGACCTGGATTACGAGGCCCACACCATCCTGAGGAGGGAGATCCTCCCTAGCGGCAAGTCTCGAGCCTTTGTGAATGATACCCCCGCCACTTTGCAGCAAATGCAGATCCTGGGCGAACGATTGATCGATGTTCACAGTCAGAATGAAACTCAATCGCTCCTCCGCGAACACTACCAGATGGAGGTGGTCGATGCGTTGGCCAATAATGGGCAGTTACTGGCATCATACAGGGATACGTTGGAGCAGTTTAAAGGAGGTACGAAGCGCTTGGAAGAGCTCGTCGAGGAAAAAGAACAGGCCGCCAAGGAATTGGATTATCACACATTTTTACATAAGGAATTGGTAGCAGCTCAGCTTGAAGGTACCGATCAACAGGATTTGGAAGAGCAGTATGAGAAGTTGAATCACGCCGAAGAGATCCTGATGTCGCTGGGTAAGCTAAGGCAGGTACTTTTGGCAGACGATACCGGTTCGTTGGCTTCTGTGAATGAGGCGCGCTCGTTAATAACTTCGATTCGTGGTTTTTCTTCGGAATACCAAACGCTTTGGGAACGCTTGAACAGCGTAATGATCGAGTTGGAGGATATTTCGGAAGACGTGGAACGGGCTTCGGAAGATGTGGATGCCGATCCGGTTCTTTTGGAGGAAGTGAATGAAAAGTTACAACGCCTGCATAGCCTTCAGCAAAAACACCTGGTATCCTCTGTACCGGAATTGATACAAATTGAAAAGGAACTGGCGGGCAAGATCGATACCTCGTCCACCATCGACGCACGTATTGAGCAATTGCAGGTGGAGGTGCTCACTACCAAAAAGGAATTGGAAACCCATGCGGTTCAACTCAATAAAAATAGAACCAATGCTGTTCCTGCATTGAAAGAAAAACTAGAGGTATTCTTGGGAGAACTTGGGTTGCCGAATGCGCAGTTTCATTTTGAGTTCAACGAAACAGAAGAGTTTCGTTCTAATGGGAATGCCGAATTGGAGGTGTTGTTTACGGCCAATAAAGGTGCCAAACTAGGTCCGTTGTCGCGAGTGGCTTCCGGCGGCGAGATGAGCAGGATCATGCTGGCGGTTAAGGCAGT
>JBCCHR010000101.1:0-9179 GCA_039028655.1 Bacteroidota bacterium | reverse complement strand
TCGAAGGTACGCTGTTGTCCATGGCCATTAAATGAGCATGTCATGAAAGCTGCGAATAACAATAGATGGGCTGTTTTCATTGGTTTCTGGTTGCCAGCGGTGTTTTAAACGTGCTTTCAATACTCGGAACCTAGGTTCCTATTTCAAAGATATGCTTTATGGATATAAGTATATCGTTGTAAAGGTCAAAGGAAAAATTGGTGGGCGCTTTGTTCTCCTCGAGCGAATATTCAATGAATGCAATTTGTAAGTGAGTGTTGTCATCAAAATGACAAATGATCTCGACGACCTGTTGTTCCTTTTCCACTCTCATGGTATAATCGGCTACGTACTCGAATTCCATTTCATTAAGTTCTACCTCTACGATTTTCGAACCCAGAAATCGGTCCAGCGTTGCTATCCTCTCGTTTTCCAATTGAATCAAGTTGTCTTGTCCGTAGATGTTTGCCACAGTTTCGGAGCCGACCGTAAACATCTCCAAATTCGAATTCCAAGCAGCCGAAACAACCCCTCCCGGAAGCGTAAGCTCGATTCCGCCATCAATGATCCAATACCCCTCCCTGAACAGCTCAAAGAAATTGTCATTTACCTGAAACAGTTTGATCCCTGATAGCGGGCCAGAGTAAAGAATATCCTTTAAATGTTGCTGGGCTACGGCCATGAATTATATAATCGGTGTGAGTTCGATTTATTGGTGAATTTTAAAGTTAGCCAAAATTTTGGCATTGCCATCTCACGCTGTCAAAAGGCCGCACTAATCATGCCAGCGATGGAAACAGTGGTGACATTGTTTGGCAAACGGTGTTCTGGCCAGTTTTCCACATTTTGGACACAGATTAAATTTCAAAACATTGGGATGGTCTTTGGAGATTCTTCGTGCAGTTGTTATCTTAAACGGATCGATCCCTTGGCTTAATAACTCCAAGACGCTGGGATCTTTCGTCATCCATCCTTTATCATAATAGATAATCTTACGGGCCTCTTTTTGTTCCGGCTTGGAGTTGGAGTGCTCCATTTTGTAAGAGGTGACCCAATGCTGCCATGCCGCTTTCTCACGGCTATTCATTAGTTGTGAGAAATAGTTTAGGATGTATTCGGCTCGTTCAATGGTCATCTTATTTCAGTCTGCAGTTATGTGCTATGGGTGTTCTTCCTTGGATCGTCCATGTTCAGTTTCATGATGATACGGGGCGTCCCGTCGAAATAGTAGTCGGCTTCCTCATCCACCTTCTCAAACCCCAGTTTCTCGTACAATTGGATGGCGGCTTCATTGTCCGGAGTGGTGGTAAGCTGTATGTTATTTATTTTTTTACTGCTGAATACATCCAGCAACCTCGACGTAAGTTGTGCTCCGATCTTTTTGCGTTGCTCCTCTTTTACAACGGCCAGGGCGAAGATCCAGCCCGTTTGGTGGTCCTGGTCGATGGTCCCGAAGCAGTACCCTTTTATTTGATCCAGTGCATCTACCGCAACCAAAAAAAGATCGGGCGCTATGTCGAACAACTGCCGCAGCACGAACAAGGGGTAGTGCATGGGAGCAAAAGCCTCTTCTTCCAGCCGAAAGATCGATGGGAGGTCTTTTTTTGAGACTTTTTTTATCGTGAGGGTAGAGTTCATAGGCCAAAATAGACAATAAGGATTTACCGAGCCATCAACTCACTTTCAGTTTGCTACAATTTGCTGGCCGCCTTCTTCGTGATCTTCTTCAGGTTCTTGTCCAGATCTTTCATCAGTTTATCCAACGCGCTATCGCACATGGGCAGGATCTTCTTCGGACTCATTACCGGAACTCCACCCACCATGACGGATGTTTTTTTCGATTTGGCAGATTCGTTGATAGCAAAGACTTTCTTTCCTTCACTATTGTACAATGCCATTCGGCTGTAGGCCTTCATTTTCAAAGTCGAAGTTCCTCCAATTCCTATGCCTTTGGTGAAACCGAAATGTATTTCAACGAACATCACTCCGTCATACTCATCAAATATTTTGGCCATACCCACTTCGTTCTCTTTCCCCAGGATGCCCTCATAGATGTATTTATAACCGTCATAGACCACATATCGTTTTAATTCTTCTTCAGACTTGTCCCACTTGGGTTCGAAGGCGATGTAGTCCTCATTTTTTAAGACAATGTCCTCTGCGACCAATTGAAACGGAAGTTTTTCTGAATACTCGTTAAAAAACTCCTCATGAAAGCTCTCCAGCATAGGCGTTAGATCGAAATCCGGATTATCCCGTAGTTCGGCGACTTCAGTGATAAGTCCTTCACTGCCCAGTCCTAACTCTTTGAAATCGATGATCTTATCGGTGTAGAAAGACACGACGGCTACTTGTTTCTCTTGTGCATAGCCCTTCGCAACAAAGAAGAGTGATAGTAGAATGGCAATTTTAATTTTTTTTCTCATTTCAATTTTATTTTGGTTTTTGGATGAACGCTCTGCGATCAAGCAACATGGCGCCAGCGAGCTTTCTTTTTTCGAATGCCAAAGGTAGCCAAATTTTGGTTCTGGTTTGAGGGTACTTCAAATTAGAAAACCATCTGGTTAGAGGCATAGCTACAGTTGGTAAATTCTGCAAAATTGCATTGTGCAATCCTTACCGTGCACCTCCATATTTCGCCAGGTGGTCTATAATGGCCTGTGTTACTTCGGAATAGTTGGTTTGCATGAGCCAATGCCCGCCGTCTACATCAAGAAAGGTATAGGCCCTTTCATATACGCATGATTGTTGTTGGCTGCCATGGCGCCTACCGCCAGATCTTTTCTGCCCCAAATGAACAAGGTGGGACTGGAGATATCACCGATGTGTTGCCTTTTGCCTTTCCCCAGGTTTGCTCGGTAAAAATTAAGGCTGGCTGTTAGCGCATATTTTCGTTTAAAAACAGTGAGATAGTCATCCACTTCTTCCCGGGAACTGTACTTCCAGAGTCGTCTGAACTTTTCAAAATTATTTAGACGCAACATGAGTTCAGGAAGAATGGGTATGAGAAACCAACCGATATACCGACTTTTCTTTTTTTGAATCTTATCCATTTTGATCGCTTTACCAAATCCTCTGGGATGTGGTACCGACAAGGCCGTCCAACTTATGATCCTGTCGGGGTCCTGGTAGACGGTATACCACCCAATAATGGCGCCCCAGTCGTGTCCAATGAGATGAAATGTTTCCTTCCCCAGTGCATCGGCCAATTGGAACACGTCTGATACCAACCTTTTGGTGGTGTAGTGTTTTTTTCCTTTTGGACATGCATTTTCGCTATAGCCTCTCAGATTGGGTGCAACACAATAATACCCTGTGGAAGACAGCTTTTCCATGACCGCTTTCCACATGACGGAGGTTTCCGGAAACCCGTGCAGGAGCAGGATGGCCTCATTTTCAGTATCCCCTGCAACTCTACAGTCGAACTCGAATTCTCTGGTTTTTATTTTTCTTATCGTCACGTCCATGGTTGTACGATGGTTTTGTAGATACACTGATTGATCATTCAAAAACAGCGACGGCTCGAACAGGGGAGCCGGTGCCACCTCTTATCTTTAACGGAAGTCCAATAAAGCGAAAACGTCCTCTTCCAATGAGTAAATGCAAGTTTACCATGTTCTCATAATGCGTAAAATTCATCTCGCCACAAATATGGTGTACTTTCTTATTGGATATCCCCGGAACTCCGGGTGACATGGTTTCTACGCCAAAAGCTGCAATTTTCTTCTCGCCCAGCCATCGGGCCGCTTGGACCGAAAGACCCGGACCTTGGCCCCAGTTTTCCCCGTTGAAATGGTTTCGGTAATGATCTGTGTAGAACAAAACGGTATCCCCTGGCTGTATTTCCAATTCGGCTTTTGCACATGCCATTTCTATTTCATCGGGTTCGATCAACTCTTTCAGCCCTTTATGAGAGAAATCCAGACAGATGCCTTCCGTATAAAACATGGATAAAGGCATGGTATCAATCGACTTCCCAACGTGCTGGATCTCCATGTGATTGATGGCATCCACGTGGGTCCCGGTATGTTCGCCGAGTTCTAGCTTATGAACGGCCGGTGTTTTGGAACTTGGATCTTTGATGCCATTCCACTCTTCGTGCGAATTATGTATGGTCATTTTTACCTGAGGAAGATCTTTGTAAACGGGCATGCCCTCGTAGATTTCCTGACTTAGATCGATAATTTCTGCCATAGGATGCTATCGTCCTTTTTTCTTGCCCAATGAGACCTTGTAGTCGTCTATGCGACCTTTGATCTTTAAATTGAGGTATTTTATTTTTTTGTTGGGATCTACTTCGATGATCTCGTCTTCTTGCTCGGCGTTCACCAGGGAGTCGCTCTTTTTCCCAAAGAGTTTCTGCCAGGCGGCTTTTCGGACCGACTTCCACGGTATTCGCACATAATAATCGATGTTTTGATCGCTGTCATGGGTGCCCGAAAACTCCAAGTGTCCAAGGGTCGACTCGATCGTCATGGCCGGAATATCGATCTTTCCATTGTTGATGCCCACACTGTTCTGCAAGGTGTCGAAACGCACATTGCGTAGGTTTTTATCTCCCATATAGTCGGAGAGCGCCATCATGGGGTCGTAATTCTTCAGTCGTCCATTGAGGACCTTCACATCCATTTCGATATTGGACTGATCCAGATCGGGCACCATATCGGGATATACCCTAATCTTACCTTTGATCCTGGAGGTGAGTTTTCCTTGTAGATTTTCTGAAACAAAATGATCCTGGCCAAAGTTCTCGAATTTAAATAGCAGTTTGTCCAGATCCACATTGGTCATCACCAGATCCGGCTGCATGTAGATATGCTTGGGATCGCTCCCATTAAAATAGCCGCTTAACCGAATGTTTCCACCTGCCGCATCCATATTCAGTGTATCGATATACACATAATGATTGGGAGTTGTTCTTAGGTCTGCTTTGATGTTCTGAAGGTCAATTCGATGATAGATAAAGTGACCAATGTCCACTTTAAATCGCATATCGGTGAACGGCAATTCGTAGATATTGAAGGCGTTCGCATGTTCGGAAACATCGTCGGTAGTTAATTCTACAGACGCATTGGATTCCGAAGAAACCACATCAAACTGTATCAACTCATCGTAATCGATATAGTTAGCTCGCAATTCAAGGTAGTTATCCCGCTTTTTGATCGTTTGATCCTCCCCAACATAATAATTGAGATCGAAATTGAAATTGGTGGATCCAATCTCACCATGGAAATCGTTGATGACGATATGCTCATCCTCGTAGTGGACCGCCCCCCGAAAATTGTTGAATCGAAGCGGATGTAATTCCATTTTGGTATCCAGTTTATCCAATGCCAGATCGATGGAATGCAGTGAAGAGTCCTTGTAATGCATACTGGATTCAAAATGCAGTGCCAGATCGTCAAAGATCTCGTGGCGATACTCTTCCGGGACGTAATTCTCTCCTTTGTATGAGAAAACGTCTTCCAGTCTCAGTTTTTTAGAAGTAAGATTGATATCCAGGTCCACATCGCCGTTAAGCTCGGGTTGCATCCAGAAGGAGTAATCATGGACCAGGCCATCCAGATGGAAGTCGCTATCGTCGATGTAACCGGTGAAATCAACGATCTTCAGATCGACATCGTCTATCAATATGTCGGCATGAAAGTCGTGTAATTCATGCGGATAATGGTTTAGATCGGCATGCAAACTGTCGATGAAGAATTCACCCCGTGGCAGATATTTTGATTCGGTAAAATCTTTGGCAGAGGCCTCGAACGATAGTCCCAGGCTGAGGTCTTTGATCTGCTCATCGAAACCTGTTTGAATCGAATCTTGAGCTGAAAACCCTGTTAACTGCGCGATATCGAGGTATTTGGAGACTATGTCCAGGTGAGCCTTCACCGGGATGTCGGTATGATGAACAATGGAAGGCAGATCAGAAATGAATCCACTGATGGACAGGTCCGATCTTCCCATCAACAGTTCAAACTGTTTGAGGGTGGCTTCTTTGCCGTTCATCACCAGGTGGACATTTAGATCGTGCAGGGGAGTGGGCAGGTTTTTGGAGACCAAGCTCAATTGATCCACCTTCAATTCGGCGAAATACGCTTGATTTAATTTCTGAAGCGCCTTTTCCGGATGATCGATATCGATGATATCGTGGAAGTTCATTTTGAGCGAGATCTTACCAGAAGCGTTCTCCACCTGCTCGAGTTCGAAGAAGTCGGCAATAAAATCCAGGCTAAAGTTGGAATTGATCTGCATTTCGACGTCCGGTGAATCAAAGTTCTTGACAAAAACTGAGCCTTCGAATTCGCCTTTCTCCAAGGAGGCGGTCATATCGGTGAGCGAAAATTCCATGGTACTTGCGTTGCGTTCTGCTCCATTGGTAAAATGTCCACGGAAGCCCATGTTGTCGATCTTTTTGGCCCGTGCAGTATTCTCCAGAAAAGCTTTGCTTGCGCCAAAATTTGCCGTGATATGAGGTCTGTTTCCTTTGTTGGCCGGTCCCTGTACGCTTGCATTGAAATAGATCTCGCCGGCATTTTTGTATTTCTCCAGAACCGGGATGATATCGGTGGGAGCAAAGGCGATAAGCATATCAAAATTGGGCTTGGTGCCTTTGATAGCGAGGTCGAGATCCACATCGTTCTTGGTATCGATGGAACCTTCCAATTCGAAATCACCATTTTCCATTACGATCCCGGAGGGTTGGATCTCGAGTATGCCGGTGTCTTCATTGAACACCAGATCGGTGTGGACTTCAAAGTGTTTTTTGCGGATGAAAGTGGTATCTCCGGCTTTGATCACGTTCAATTCAAACTCGGTATCGATATGCCCTGCAATGATGCTGTCCTTCAGAATAAAACCACCCTTCCCCGAGAAAATAAATTTTTCGACATCGGTATTGGTAGCCTCGTCCAGCGTATGGACGTCCAGGTTTTTAAGTTTGATTTTTTTGAGATGGATATTGGTGGAAGCCGTGTCTGTTTCGGCCGTATTGGCCAGGGCATTCTGAATGTTGGTGGTATTGTTCTCATGAATCACAATGTTGAACACTCCTTCTTCCACCAGCAGTGATTGAATGTCATAGTTGCCCTTTAAAATGTCCCAGAGGTTGAAGCCGATATAGATGTCCTCCACATCCATAATGATTGGGGCGTTGTCCTGTTTGGTCTCGTAGATCTTTACATCGTATACTTTGATGGAAATGTCCGGAAAATTACCCCAGAGGGATAATTCACTGTCTCCAACACTTACGAGCCCTTCGTGCTCTTCGTTGAGTTTGGCGATCTCTCCTTTAATGATGTCGGACTGGTTGCTCTGGATATAGAGCAGGAGCCCACCGAGCATCAAAATGGGTACAACAATGAGTACCAAAAGGATTCGTTTCCACCGTTTTTTGATCTTGAAAGCAGTCATAATTAAAGTTGGACAAGTGCCAAACACTAAAAATAACGAATTCGCAGGAAATGGTGTTCCTAAATCACTTGATGATCGAATTTAATGTAAAAAGCGGCCAAGAAAATTCTTGAACCGCTTCGTAACTTATTTATGACAAGGACGCTACATGGTCAAACGAAAGAATGGATGGCCTCATCGGCGTTATTCTGATAGGTATGGTTGTCAAAGTTGTTCCAAATGGTACTCTGATTGACGACCTGACCTGTCAAAATATTCTCTTTGCTTGCGTAGAATACACCACTTTTGAATTTCGGGTCGCTAATACCTTCAACAAACCGCTTGGCACCTTCTTTCACCGAATGCGACATTCCCATAAGCGGCATGATAACTTTCATTCCAATATGTTTTAGGAAAATTCTTTTCAATAATGGGAGGTCGTCCATGCCATTGGTACCTCGGGTTCCCCCCGGGCTCATGCTTATAAACTTGATGTCAGGGTGTTTTCTGGCCATGCTGCTCATCCAAAGCGTTCCCCCATACTTGATCCAACCGTAGATCTGAAAAGCATCGAAGTTGTCTTGAAATTTGGTGCCATCAAAGATGGAGACAAACTCTTCCACCGAATTTTCGGCGAGATCTGGTCTTTTCATTCCTATCTTTTGAATTCCCCTTGCCGCTTCCGAACTGGCAAACAAAACCACTTTGTTCAGCTTGTTTTGCGCAATGAGTTCATCTACGAGTACAACATGGCCCAATAAATTACTTGCCGTTAATTCGGTTACCCCTTCTTCTGTGAGTTTTTCTGGAGTTTTCCCGCCAGTGCCGCCGGCATTCAATACTAGTGCATCTATCGACTCTGGTAGTTTGAGAACCGCTTGCTTTACATTTCTTGGCTTGGAAACATCAAGAATAAGGATCTTAAAAATGTCTCTTCCAGTTGATTCAATAAGTTCTTTCTTTGCCATCTCCGCTTTATCTAAATTTCTACAAGCGAGGTAGATGGTTTCCGTTTCACTCTTCAACGCTAATTGCCGCGCTGTTTCTTTACCAATGCCTGCGTTGGCTCCAGTGATCAAAATTATTTTATTCATAGTATGCGTTTTAAAAAGACTGTTTTTTTTGATGAATTAAGAATAGGGCAAGTCCTGCAAATCCCAGAATGAACTCAAGACCGGTAGCTTTCACAATGCCGTCAGACGGCATTCCGTCGAGAATGATGCTCAGTAATCTTCCTAATCCTAAAGAAAGAAAGAGCAGAAAAGTGATGATAGAAGCCGTTTTTCTAATTGAACTTCTGAAACTCCCCAGAAAGGACAGTAGCGCTGTGGCTAGAAGCAACATACCGAAGGAGCGTACATCGTTCAAGGCACTCGCATTGCCTGCAATCTCAATGCCTTCATTGGCCTTAACATTGATGGGATTGAATGTAGTTAGTCCGCCAACAGCAGTCAATATCAATCCTGAAAGGAATAAGTAGATTTTAAGAATTTTTGATTTGTTCATGACTATGTATTTTAATTTCAGATACAAAAGTCATGAGAAAAGGTCCGGAGCGAATTGCGAATTAGGTCAAAAGCTGCCCATTTTAGTTCAGGCGATAGTTTGAGGGCGATTTTCCAAAATGATCAAGAAAATTTCGATTAAAGGTTGATACTGAGTCAAAACCAACATCGTAGGCAATGTCCGAAACTCGCACGCCTTGCGTTCTTAATAGTTCAGCAGCGCGTTCTACCTTTTTTAGGGTGAGATATTTTTTAGGGCTTGTATTGAAAACTTCTTTGAATTTTCGTTTGAATGAAGATTCGCTTAGGTGC
>JBCCHR010000100.1:0-9180 GCA_039028655.1 Bacteroidota bacterium | reverse complement strand
TTTTTGAATTCCAACTGCTCGGTTTTTCTACCAGCATGGGGGTTAGGAGGCATCACATATATGTTCTGGGATGGATTTGAGAATGCATGAATGTTTGGCTGTCCAGGTCCAGGTGGTGCAAGCCCAGGTGGGATCTGTGGTGGTGGCCCATTTGGTTGAGGTGGCTGTGGTGCTGGGTTGACTTGAGGCACCTTCTATCGCACGGTAGTGAGCGACCTGTCCGACTTGAGAGATGTGTACTACGACATCCTGGTATTCTTCAGTCCCAGTGGTATCGAATCTTTGTTGAAGAATTTCCCTGATTTCGAACAAAACAACACCCGCATCGCCGTATTTGGCAATACCACCATACGAGCTGCAACGCAACATGGCCTTAGAGTGGATATCCAGGCGCCAACGCCGGAGACCCCATCCATGACCATGGCATTGGAAAAATACATCAAGGAAGTAAACGGAAAGAAGTAAACCCGTTTTTCCACCGCATTAAAAAAGGCCGCAAATTGCGGCCTTTTCTTTTTTTTCTCTTCGGAATACTATACCAAGGGCCCTCCCGCCATAATTTCTTCATTGGCGTATTCCTCGAACTGTTTGAAGTTATCCTTGAACGAATCGGCCAATTTCTGGGCGATCTTGTAATATCCTTCGTCGTTGTTCCAGGTTTTTCTCGGGCTCAAAACTTCGGTAGGTACATTCGGGCACACACGTGGTTGCAACACGCCAAATACCGAATGAACATGGTAATTGTCTTTGTTGGCAGCCTCCAAGGAGCCATCCATGGCGGCCGTGATCATTGCTCTCGTATACTTTAATTTCATACGTGTACCCACTCCATAAGGACCTCCGGTCCAACCGGTGTTCACCAACCAAACGTTGACGCCGGCCTCTTGCATTTTCTTGCTCAACATCTCGGCATATACCGTGGGATGCAAAGGCATGAACGGAGCACCAAAACAAGCAGAGAAGCTTGGAAGCGGCTCATCGATCCCTTCCTCGGTACCCGCCACTTTGGCCGTATAACCACTGATAAAGTGGTAAGCAGCCTGCCCCGGAGACAGTTTGGAAATAGGAGGCAGTACACCAAAGGCATCGGCCGTTAAGAAGAAGATATTCTTTGGATTGAAACCTATAGAAGGCACCTGAATGTTATCAATATGATAGATGGGGTAACTTACCCTGGTATTTTGAGTGATGGAAACATCTTCAAAGTCAACATGGCCCTGATCGTCCATGATCACGTTTTCCAGGATAGCACCTGGTTTTATGGCGCGGAAGATGTCCGGTTCGTTTTCTTCTGAAAGGTTGATCGCCTTGGCGTAGCACCCGCCTTCAAAATTAAAAACCGTGTTCTCGGCGGTCCAACCATGCTCATCATCGCCTATTAGTCTTCTATCGGGATCGGCAGACAGGGTTGTCTTTCCAGTTCCGGACAATCCAAAGAAAATAGCGGTGTCGCCGTCCTCACCCACATTGGCTGAGCAATGCATGGGCAGGGTGTTTTGATAAACCGGCAACAGGAAATTCAATGCCGAAAAGATTCCTTTCTTGATCTCTCCAGTGTAACCCGTTCCTCCGATCAATGCGATCTTGCGGGTAAAATTAAGGATGGCAAAATTTGCCTGGCGCGTACCGTCAATTTCCGGGTCGGCCATGAATCCTGGAGCGTTTACTACTACCCAATCCGGATCAAAATTCTCCAATTCCGATGCTTCCGGACGCAAGAACATATTGTAGGCAAACATATTCATCCACGGTTGTTCGTTGATCACCCGAATATTCAATCGGTAGTTCTGGTCGGCACAGGCATAACAGTCCCGTACATACACTTCCTTATCGTTTAAATAATCCACCACTTTGTCGTAGAGGGCATCGAACTTTGCAGGTTCAAAAGGGATGTTGATGTCTCCCCACCAAACACGGTCGGCAGTAATTTCGTCTTTTACCAGGAATCGATCCTTGGGTGAGCGCCCGGTAAAACACGGTCGGCAGTAATTTCGTCTTTTACCAGGAATCGATCCTTGGGTGAGCGCCCGGTAAACTTCCCGGTACTTACGGCCAAGGCTCCCGAGCTGGCCTCACGGCCTTGCTCCTTTGTTATGGTTTCTTCGTGTAATTCCTTAGAAGTGAGTTGGTAATTTACTTTCGCAGGACGGATTCCGTAGGATTCCAACGAAATCGTTTTCGTAGTTTGGTTGTTGTCCACCATAACTTTGTTTTTGTTGTGGTGCAAAAATAAAAAAACAAAAAGAGATAACTGCGCAAATTAGCCAGAATGTTGGGATTTTAACGTAAAAAATCCATAGCCTAACCGTAGCCAGCCCAGCACAAATAAAAGCCCGCCAATAGGGGTAATGGGACCCAGGAAACTCACCTTGAAAGGCAATACCTCACCAAGACTCAAAACGTACAACGACCCGGAAAATAGTAGGATCCCTATTCCGAAGAAACGAAAGACCCAAAGTTTCGTTTTGCGAACCGCTTTGACTTGCCCCTCCGGCCATTCTTTCCCTGACAAACCCCAGCAACCGAGGAAAAGCAATGCCAGCACATGATACATTTGATAGCGTACACCGGTTTCAAAACTGCGCAACGCCGTCTCGTCCACCAGCGCCTTTAATCCATGGGCTCCAAAGGCCCCGATCCCAATAGTGATGGCTCCCAAAGTGGCCGCCAGAAACATTATATTTTTATCTAATTTCTTCATAGGTTCCCGATAGGTTTTACTAAATTCGTCACCAACCAAAAGCAATTCAAAATTACGAAAATACAAGGGATGCGAAACATATTAATTATCGGTGCCGGACGTTCTGCAACCAGCTTGATCAAATACTTATTGGACAAGAGCCAGGAAGAGCAGCTGTTTATTACGATCGGAGACATTTCCGAAGAAAACGCAAAGAAATTTACCCAGGGGCATCCCAATGCAAAGGGAATGCTTTTGGATGTGTTCGACCAGCAGCAACGGCAGGCGGCCATCCAAAATGCCGACTTGGTGATATCCATGCTTCCCGCACGCTTCCATATCGAGGCGGCTCGGGATTGCGTAGCCTTTGGCAAACATCTGGTAACGGCCTCTTACGTGAGCGACGACATGCGTGCACTTGACGATGACGCCAAGGCTAAAGGCCTGGTCTTTATGAACGAGATCGGGGTAGATCCGGGAATCGACCATATGAGCGCCATGCAGGTGATCGATCGCATCCGTGATGGAGGAGGAAAAATGCTCATGTTCGAATCCTTCACTGGTGGCTTGATCGCTCCGGAAAGTGACGACAACCTTTGGCACTATAAGTTTACCTGGAATCCGCGCAATGTGGTCGTGGCTGGTCAGGGTGGTGCGGCCGAGTTTATCCAGGAAGGCACCTTTAAGTACATTCCTTACCACCGATTGTTCCGTAGGACCGAATTCCTCGAAATTGAAGGCTACGGTCGCTTTGAGGCCTATGCTAACAGAAACTCACTAAAATACCGAAGTATTTACGGGCTGGATGATGTGCTCACCCTCTACCGGGGGACCATCAGGCGCGTTGGCTTCAGTAGAGCCTGGAATATGTTTGTGCAACTGGGCATGACCGACGATACCTATACCATCCCAAACTCCGAAGACCTGAGCTATCGCGAGTTCGTGAATCTCTTCCTGCCCTATTCCCCTACCGATTCGGTGGAACTAAAGACCCGTCACTCGCTCAAGATCGACCAGGACGACCTCATGTGGTTCATGTTGGAGGAGCTGGATCTATTCAACCCAACAAAAAAACTGGGCATTAAGGATGCTACACCGGCAAAAGGACTGCAAAAGATCCTCATGGACAAATGGACCTTGAAAGAAGACGATAAGGACATGATCGTGATGTATCATAAATTCGGGTACGAGCTCAACGGTAAGAAAAAGCAGATCGATAGCAATATGGTGCTCATAGGCGACGACCAAACCTATACGGCTATGGCCAAGACCGTGGGACTGCCAGTAGCCATGGCTGCATTGCGAATTCTAAACAAAGAGATCACCACACCCGGAGTGCAAATACCCATTACCAAAGAAGTATACGAACCCATTTTAAAGGAATTAGAGTCGTACGGTATCACTTTTAAGGAACACTTTGCAGACTACCTGGGCTATAACCCGGACAATGTGGAAGGATAGATTTCCTTTTCTTTTTTCTGCGGAAATAAAAAAACCTGCCGGATTGGGCAGGTTTTTTTATCTCGTTGGACTCGAGTTAATCCCGTCCCATGAACATCATGATAAAATAGATCAACGTGGCCAATGAACCCAAGGCCGCCACTACATAGGTGCGCGCCGCCCATTTCAAGGCATCCTTGGCACCGGCGTACTCTTGCTGAGTCACCATATTTTCTTTTTGCAACCACACTAAAGCGCGCTTACTGGCATCAAACTCGACCGGAAGCGTGATAAATGCAAAGGCAGTTGTCAAGGCGAACAGCAAAATTCCGATCAGAAACACGGAATTCCCCAGGTTCCCGAACGATCCGATCGCTGTCATCACCAATCCCGCCATGATCACAATATTAGAGAGGCGACTGGCAATACTTACTGCTGGAACGATCTGGCTTCGCATTTGCAACCATCCGTAGGCCGTTGCGTGCTGTACGGCGTGCCCACATTCGTGCGCTGCCACGGCTGCGGCCGCTGCATTGCGCTGGTTGTATACAGCCTCGCTTAAGTTTACGGTTTTATTAGCCGGGTTGTAGTGATCGGTCAACCTACCGGCCACCGAGATCACTTCTACGTCGTATATGTTATTATCCGCCAACATTTTTTCGGCGATCTCCTTCCCGCTCATTCCATTTTGAAGCTGGGTCTGAGAATATTTTTTGAATTTACTTTTAAGTCGGTTACTCACATAAGAGCTTATCAAGAATAAGACCCCGGCGAGTATATAATATCCCATCATCGTTTCTAAAGATTTAAATTATCGAATCGTCTAAATATACACTTTATTTAGCAAAAATAAAGCCGAAGTTCGCAGGCTGACAAACCGTCAATAGGGCGTCTTTTTCTTGTATTTCAAAATGAAGATGATGAGCGACAGGGTGAGTCCGCAGGAGACCACATTCGAGGCGATCAACGCAAGGCTGTTTTTGTAGATTCCGTAGACCAGCCACAGGAACATGCCCGTAAACAACACAAGGTACATGGTCAACGACAAGGCATTCACATTCTTCGTTCGCCACGTCTTGATCACCTGCGGCAGGAAACCGGAGGTGGTAAAAACGGCAGCAACAAAGCCCAATATCTCTACCCCGTCCAATTCCATCAGCCTACGATATTTACGATCTTCCCGGGAACTACGATCACCTTTTTGGGTGTCCTTCCCTCCAGATATTGCTGCGTTTTCTCATGCGCCATCACAGCCGCTTCGATATCGTCCTTGCTCATATCCAACGGAAGGTTCATCTTAAAACGCATCTTCCCATTGAAGGAAATGGGATATTCCTTCTCGCTTTCCACCAGGCGTGAGGCATCAAACTCCGGAAACGCCACTGTGCTAATGCTTCCATCATGCCCCAACTTGCTCCAAAGTTCTTCGGCAATGTGCGGCGCGTAGGGTGAGATCAAAATGGTTAGAGGCTCCAGAATTTCACGGTGGTTGCAATTCATGGCTGTCAATTCGTTCACGGCGATCATAAAGGTGGACACCGAGGTGTTGAAGCTGAAATTCTCAATATCCTCTTCCACCTTTTTAATGGTCTTGTGCAACACCTTATGCGCTTCTTTTGGAGCGGCATCATCCGAAACCATAAACGCATTGTTGTCCCCACCATGGAACAATCGCCACAGCTTCTTCAAAAACGAATGTACCCCGCTCAATCCGGCCGTGCTCCAGGGTTTGGACTGCTCCACTGGGCCCAGAAACATCTCGTACATCCGCAGCGAATCGGCCCCGTACTGACTGCATATATCGTCGGGATTTACCACATTGTATTTAGATTTGGACATCTTCTCGATCTCCCGGGATACCAAAAACGTTCCATCCTCCTCAGTAATCACCTCAGCATCCTTGTAATCCGGACGCCATTTTTTGAAGGCCTCAATGTCCAATTCGTTGGAAGTATTCACATGGCTCACATTGGCATGAACCTGCTGCGTCTCATAGTTGTCTTTCATTCCTGCTGAAACCAGCTTATTGGTATCGGCCACACGGTGCACAAACGCACTCTCCCCCAGGATCATCCCCTGGTTGATCAATTTTTTGAATGGCTCCTCCACCTGCAGGATACCACGATCGTACAAGAACTTCACCCAGAACCTGCTGTACAACAAATGCCCGGTGGCATGCTCGCTTCCTCCCACGTACAGATCCACGTTCTCCCAGTAGTTCATCATATCCTGGGAAGCCAGTTCCTGGTCGTTATGCGGGTCCATATAACGGAACATATAACAACTACTTCCGGCCCAGCCCGGCATGGTATTTAGCTCCAGCGGAAAGACCGTTTCATGATCGATCTCGTGATTGGGAACCACCTTGTTTTCCTTGGTATCCCAGGCCCAAACATCGGCTCTCCCCAAAGGGGGTGCCCCGGTTTCGGTAGGCAAATATTTTTCGATCTCCGGCAGCTCCAGTGGCAAATGCTCCAGTTCGATCATTTGCGGTAAGCCGTTCTTATAGTAGACGGGGAAAGGTTCCCCCCAGTAGCGCTGTCTTGAAAACACCGCATCGCGTAAACGATAGTTAATCTTCCCAACACCCTGTCCTTTGGCCTCCAACTGTTCGATGGCCTTCTTCGTTGCTTCGCGATAAGACAACCCGTTGAGGAAATCGCTGTTGGCGATCAAGGTATTGTCTTTGTCGGTGAAAGCCTCTTCAGCAACATCCACCCCCTCAAAGATATTAGGGATGGGAAGGTTAAAGTGCCTGGCAAAATCGTGATCGCGCTGGTCTCCGCAAGGTACGCTCATCACAGCTCCGGTTCCATAACCGGCCAACACGTAATCACCAATCCAAATGGGGATCTCTTCGCCGGTGAAGGGGTGCACGGCATAGGCCCCAGTGAATACACCGCTTATATTCTTTACGTCGGCCATGCGTTCCCGCTCACTGCGCTTGGCAGTGGCTTCTACGTACTTGGCAACTTCAAAACGTTGGTCCATGGTGGTAATGCGCTCGACCAACTCGTGTTCAGGCGCCAGGGTGATAAAGCTCACACCGAAGATGGTGTCGGGCCGAGTGGTGAACACCTCGATCTTGGTCCCTCGCAAGGATTCATCGTGTCGCACCACCTTGAAGGTTACCGAAGCACCTTCGGAACGTCCTATCCAATTGGTTTGCGAATCCTTGAGGGGTTGTGGCCAATCGATGGTATCCAATCCGTCCAGCAATCGCTGGGCATAGGCTGTGATACGCATGCTCCATTGCATCATTTTCTTGCGCACCACCGGGTATCCGCCTCGTTCAGAAACCCCGTTCACGATCTCGTCGTTAGCCAAAACCGTTTTGAGTTCCGGGCACCAATTTACCTCGGTCTCGGCAAGATAGGTAAGGCGGTATTTCAACAGTATATTTTCTTTTACTTTTTCTGAAAAGGAATTCCATTCGGCTGCACTGAACGTAGCCACATCCGATTCACAACTCGCATTGATCCCTACGTTTCCTTCTTCTTCAAAAACCTTCACTAATTCTGAAATAGGATAGGCTTTTTCATGGGTTCGGCAGTACCAACTCTCAAACAATTGGATGAAGATCCACTGCGTCCATTTGTAATAATCCGGATCGGAGGTACGTACTTCCCTGCTCCAATCGAAAGAAAACCCGATCTGATCGAGCTGCTCCCGATAACGCTTAATATTTTGCTGGGTGGTTCTCCTGGGGTGCTGCCCCGTCTGGATGGCATATTGCTCAGCCGGCAAACCAAAGCTGTCGTATCCCTGTGGATGCAAGACGTTAAAACCCTTATGCCGTTTGTAACGAGCATAGATATCACTGGCAATATACCCTAACGGATGCCCTACATGCAGCCCCGCACCGGATGGATACGGAAACATGTCCAACACATAGTATTTTGGTTTGTTGGAGTCTGCCTTAGCGTGAAAAGTGCCATGATCGGCCCAGTACTTTTGCCATTTGGCTTCGATCTCGTTGAAGTGATATTTGCCCATTGCGCTTTCGATTGAAGAGGCAAATTTACAGTTAATGTACGAAAGAGAAAAGTTTGAACGTTGTATTGTGAGACTTGGCTACCGGGCAGAGGAAAGTTCTTAATAACCCTTGAACAATTGTTGTTATCAAGGCGTTCCTCACTCCCGAATTGTTCGTACTTTTACTGCGTTAATCCAGAAATCCATACCCTCTATGGCAACATCATTTGAGAAGTACCAAAAACGACGACTTATTTCCTCCTACTTCAGTGTGGTATTGAGTATTTCGTTGGTGTTGTTCTTGTTGGGACTGTTGGGGTTGTTCCTAATTAATTCCAGCCAGTTGTCGCGCTACTTCAAGGAACAGATCCCAGTGTCCATTTACCTGAAGGATTCAGCCAAGGAAGTAGAGATCGATCAATTACGGCAAAGTCTGGAACTGGCAGAGTACACCAAATCGGCTACTTATGTATCGAAAGAGGAAGCTGCCGAGAAGCACATTGAAACCATTGGCGAAGATTACCTGGAATTCCTGGGTTACAACCCGCTGCAAAACAGTATCGATGTCGAATTGCTGGCCGAGTTCGTTTCTTCTTCCCAGCTCAAGGATATTGCCAATGAGATCAGTGCCAAAGACTTTGTGGCCGAGGTGGAATACGACGAATTACTGGTCGAGCTGTTCGACAAGAACATCAAGGTGATCACCCTTTACATCCTTATTTTCAGCGGGATATTCCTTGTGATCGCAGTTCTACTCATCAACAGTTCCATACGGTTATCGGTCTACGCAAAACGATTTACCATCAAGACCATGCAAATGGTAGGCGCAACCAAAGCTTTTATCAGGCGTCCTTTTATTTGGAAGAGCATGCGATTGGGACTAATAGGTGCTTTGATCGCTATGTTGGGCGTTGGAGCTGTATTGTATTTGCTCGACAAAGCTTGGCCACAGTTGGGATTGATGAGCGACACCGTATTGTTAGGAGGTCTCTTTGTATTTATCCTGCTCATGGCGGTCCTGATCACCTGGGTGAGCACCTTTTTTGCTACCCAACGCTTCCTCAACCTTCGAACGGATGAACTGT
>JBCCHR010000099.1:0-9205 GCA_039028655.1 Bacteroidota bacterium | reverse complement strand
TTACTTTGGAAACAATGGTTTTCGACAAAGCGGTGCCACGATGCGATTAACAACTTTTGGGAGGGCTTACTTTTCTGATTTTTACGTACCAGTCGATTGAAGATGTGCCTAGTACGAACTTTTAAAGCTAAAGGCATATTCGCTTTCTCCGTGTTCCTGTAAATGCAATAAGCGTTCCTTGGCCTCATCGAGCGTAGGAATATGACCCTCTTCCACATACCAGAGCACCATGTGCATCTTCGGCATTTTATCGAACCATTCCTTTCGCCGCTTAAAGATCTCCACGTGTCCAGAGTGGTACACGTAGTTAAAAAGGCTTTCGCGATCTTTCCATACACTCATGTTTACCAGGGTGCGTTCGCTATCAAAGGCCTGGATAGAGTAGGAATCGTCGCTGTCTTCACCCTTCAGCCTCCAGACAAATCCAGGGTGGGCGTCTGCCAGAGCATTGATACGATCCGTCGCGGCGATAAAATCGGCCATGATGGGATCGTCCATCGAAGCAATGGCTTCTGCAATATTGAGTTGTGCCAGATGCATGGGGTAAAATTATCAAATTAATTCCGAAGATACTCCAACCGTCGTAGATCTTCCTCGTTGTTCACGGCATGCAAGCTGCCTTCTTTAAGGACGTAATGTTGATCGGCTATTTCCAATACACTTCGATAGTAATGATCGGTAAGAAGAATGCCTTTTGTCGATTTCAACTGCACCAAAAAACGGGAGATCGCGTCGATCTGCAATGGCTCCAGCATCGTAAATGGCTCGTCCAGCAACAAGAAAGGATGCGGTAGCAATCCGGTTGAAAGCACTTCAAAATACTTGCGTTCCCCATGCGATAACTCCTTTATTTTTCGATCCGAAATACCTGCGATGATCGGGTCGTAGAATATCCGGTCTTGTATTTCTGCCCGGGGGTGATAAATGGGGATGAGGTCGCGTACCTTCAAGTGGCCAGGCAAGAACGAGTGCTGCGGAACTATTGCAACGAGTTTGCTTTTTATTACTTCGGAATTCGTTACGCTCTTTCCATTTACATGTCGCAATACATTACCGCTTCGCAGGCTTCCATGGACCAGCCGCAACAGGGTAGATTTGCCACAACCATTTCTTCCGTAGATACCCAGGATCATACCTTTGGAAAGAGAAAACGAAACTTCATGGAGCAACGGATTCTTTCCGAAGGAAATAGAAGCATTACCAATCTCAAGGGTTTCCAAGGACCACGAATTTAAAGAGTGAAAGAATCAGGAACAGCGGAACACCTATAGCCAAATTGATGAGGAATGACACCCCGGCAAGCCGCTGTTTGGTAATCCCAAGATTGTAGTAGAAATAGTATTCGTCCTTGCGAAAGGTGGCAAACCCCAAGAGTCCTACCAGCCACCCCACCGAACTGAAGAACACGAACCCCCAAAGCAATCCTACGGCGATCATGGCGACCACTCCAAACGAAACGCAGAACGGTAACAGAGATCTATAAAACTGCCAGTAGGCCCTCAGATTCATATCGGTTGAGCGTTACAATGAAAATAACGGGATGCTTGCGTACCCTTAGTTATGGGAAGCACCGCAGCTACAACCCCCTCTCATAAAGCTCTCAGTTTCCTGGTGCCAGGGAAAGGCTTGGTTGTACTTATCCTGCTCCCACCAAAAGGGCTTGCGCTCCTTCGGATGATTGCCTATTTCGTTCATCGTATTGGTGTCGTACAGTCGCCCGTTGATCATCACCATTTCGACGGTTTCGGTATTCTCAATATTTTCCAACGGATTTTTGGTGAGCACGATAAGGTCGGCCATTTTACCTACTTCCAGCGATCCAATATCACCGCCTGCACCAATGTATTGAGCTGCATTGATGGTGGCCGTTTTCAAGGCTTCCAGATTACTCATTCCACCGGCTGCGATCATCCAGGTCTCCCAATGCGCTCCCAGTCCTTGCAGTTGTCCATGAGCTCCCATATTTACCTTCACTCCGGCGTCCGACATCTTCTTGGCCGTTTTAGAAACCAGGATATGCCCATTCTCATATTCTTCCAAGGGCACCATGGTGCGATGGCGAGAGCGTCCGTCGATCACACGACGAGGCGTGTAGGCCATCAATCGTTCGTTTTCCCAAACATTGTCCCGCTGGTAATAATAATATTCGCCATTGAGTCCGCCATAGTTAACGATAAGCGTTGGTGTATATCCTGTACCGCTGGCTCCCCAAATCTCGAGGATGTCTTTGTAAACAGGCGCTACTGGAATGTTGTGTTCCACTCCGGTGTGCCCGTCGATCACCATGGTGATATTGTGGTAAAAAGTGGATCCTCCCTCGGGCACCACATTGATCCCCATTTCGCGAGCAGCTTGCAACACCTGCTGCCGCTGGTCTCTCCTGGGTTGATTGTAACTTTTCACACTTTTAGCACCAAAGGCCTTCGTACGGCGAATGCTGCTGCGAGCGTCTTCCAGACTGTTGATAAGTGCTTTAAAATCGCCATCGGCTCCATACAAAATAAAGCCGGTAGAGTAGAGGCGTGGTCCTACCAATGCACCACTCTTTTGCATTTCCGAAAGGGTGAAGACCGTTTCAGTATTGGCAGAAGGATCGTGCGCCGTTGTAACACCAAAGGCCAGGTTGGCCATAAACTGCCAGTTTTGTTGCACGGTCAATCCATAACGGAACGCTCCTATGTGAGCATGAGCATCGACCAATCCGGGCATGATCGTCTTTCCTTGTACATCATACACCTTGGCATTGGCCGGAACCGAAACTTTTTGTCCAATGGCCTTGATCCGGTTCCCTTCCACCACCAAAGTGCCATTCTCGATCACCTTATCTCCATCCATCGTGATGATGCGGGCATTGGTAAACGCCACTGTGCCCGTCGGTTTATCAGGTTTTACACTCAATCCAATCTTAACGCCATTTTTGGTAAGTTCCGGTACTTTTTCTGCGGAACCAGGCAGGAAGGTAAATCTGTTTTTTAGTTCATTTCCAAAGTACTCATCGCCCAATGTCCAGAACACCTTTTGACTGTCTGGCGACCAATGGATGTTGATCCCGGCGTCTTGCGCCAACTGTGAAACCGGTACCGACTTACTCTTGTTGTCCAGGTTGATCGACTTACCGTTTAAGATAAGAGGGGCAACAAACACCTTGTGCAGGTTGGTGAAGGCGATCCACTGGTTATCCGGACTGGGAACCAGTCGATTTGCATATTTGGAGGAGATGTGCTCTTTTTCATCTTTCCCTTGCAAATTCACACTGATCAGTTTTTTGGTCAGATTGCCGAAATAAGTCCCTCCGGTTTGTAGGAATATTCTTGATCCGTCCTTGGTAAAAGTAGGGTACTCTCCCTTGTTGACTACAAAGTGCTCATCGCCACCCGATATACTCATGGTGTAGATTCCGGGTTTCTTTGTGTGGGTGAATCCTTGATCGGTATTCCCGTTCTCCTTGCGAAATACCAGTTTGGTTACATCTGGTGAGAAGGACGGCGTGCGATAAATGGCTTTGTGAGCGGTGAGTTTTACCGGATTTCCACCGGTGATCGGTAATTTAAAAATGGCACCTTTCTCAAGATCGTTCCAGCTGACGTACACAATACTGTTTCCGTCTGGGGAGATGACTGGTTCAAACTCAAAATCAGTGCCACGTGTTAATCTCGTGGGAGTGCCATTGGGCAATTCCTTCTTCCAAATATAGCCCAAAGCGTTGAATATTAAAAATTTTCCGTCCGGGCTTGTCACCGCATGACGGATCACCTTACTATCCAGTGTATTATCATTGATCGGGGTTTCGAAATGTACGGTTTCAGCCAGGTCAATGCTCACATTTGCCGTAAAAGGAATCTCCGTAACGGCAAGCGTATTGATGTCGATCTTGTTGATCTTACCGCCACTCCAAAACACGATCTCGGTATGGTTGGGCATCCAACTAAAGTTAGGATACACACCAAAAATTGCCCATGCTTCCTGCTGGTCCTTGTTCAAACCATCATAAATAGGCCATTCTTCTCCAGATTCCAGATCATGAATAAATAAAACAGACTGTTCTCGTACGCGTTTTACAAATGCCAACTTCGAGCCGTCCTTTGAAACGGTTGGTCTGGCAGCTCCTCCCGGGCCTCCAGTTACCGTTTCGGTCTTTCCATCCTGGAGTCCGTATCGCTTGATTACGTAGATCTGGTTGTTGGGATTTTTGTTGTACTGAAAGAACCCTCCAGGATACATATCCTCACTGTAGTACAAGTATTTTCCATCGGCCGATACAAAGGGCTCATTCACGTCTTGTTGATCGTTCTTTCGTTTGGTGAGCTGTAAACCGCTGCCCCCGCTGGTGTGGTATTGCCACATTTCTCCTGCACCCAAACTTCGACCCGAGGTGAAGTGTTTTCGAGCGACCAAAAAATTACCGTCGGGCATCCAAACGGCGTTGTTCAGCAAGCGAAAATTCTCTTTGGTCACTTGCTTCGCATTGCTACCATCTGTGTCCATGATCCAAATGTTGTCGCCTCCTCCTGCGTCGCTAGTGAAAGAGATCTTGGTGCCATCCGGACTAAACCGCGGTTGGATCTCGAAAGGGATCCCGGTGCGAATAGCTGTTGCATTTCCGCCAGTGATGGGAAGGGTGTAAATATCGCCCAGCATGTCGAATACGATGGTCTGTCCATCAGGACTCACATCCAGGTTCATCCAAGTGCCCTCGTTGGTCGTAAAACTATGTGTCTGATAGTTAAAACTATCACCCGGGGCAGAAACGTCCCATTCGGTTTTCTCTTTCTCTTTGTTCTTCTTTTTTTTCTTTTGTGCAAATCCCGGAGCAGCAAGCAATAGCCCCAAAAGGAGGAAGGTGAGTTTAGTCGGCATAATGGATTAAATTATTTAGACAAAGTAACGATTTTAGGTCGAAATATCCTTAATGGTTTGTTAACAATAATGCCTTGAAAATGAACTGCTCACGAGCGTTGTTTGATGTTGGCTTTACAGAGCCTGATGATCTCCGCAATTCGCTTTTCACGAGTATCCGGACGCTTTGCCTGGTACAGCCAACTAAGGTATCCCTTTCGATACCCGCGGGAAAAGTTTTCATAATTATCTAGGGCTTGTGGGTGCCTGTCGAAAGCCTCTTGTAAGTCTGGTGGGATCACGCCGTTCTCCACGTCGTCCATGGCGGTCCAGGTACCCGTTTCCTTGGCGAGGTCGATCATCGCCCAGCCGCTTTCATGGATCAACCCCTGAGGTTCCATCTCGGCGATGTATTTTTTGTTCAAGGCGCTCCAGGTACTTTTTGGATTGCGAGGGCAGAAATACTGCCTGCGCTTTCCACCGCCCAGACTTTTCACCGTGCTGTCGATCCATCCGTAGCAAAGGGCCACACGCACTGCCTCCTCCCATCGCATAGTAGGCATGCCGGTCTCCAGTTTATAGAAGATCAGGTAGATGCCATTGGGGTAGGCTAGGTGATGAGCGTCCAGCCAGTCGCGCCACTCAACGTCTCTTGGAAAGTACAGTTCGGGTCGTTCCATGTGTTTGTTTTTCTTCGGAATCGATCAGCGAAGTAACGACGCCTCGACATAGAAATCCGGTTTTACAGCCACTTTCTGAATAGTAGCTTCCATGGTTTCAGTCTTCCATTCGGAATTTGGAAAGATCCAGTGTTCCTTTCCGTCGATGAGCATGATGACCGGCATATCAAAACCTTCGATAATATTGACATACCGAAAGGAGATCTTATTTCCGTCTACTTTATATTCTACTTTAGGAACCATGGTCGTTCGCAGGTACTGCTCCCAGAATTCGGTGAGGTCAATGCCACTCTGTTCGCTTAGGTATGTTTCCACCTGGGCCGTGGTTACGGTCTGGTGTCGAAATTCCCGGTTCAATCCACGGAGCATATTGCGCCATTTCGTATCGTCCTCTATCAATTGCCGAAGGGTGTGCAAGGTATTGGCTCCCTTGTAATAGATATCGTTACTACCGCGATGGTTTACGTTGTAATGGCCTATCATAGGCCGGTCATTTTGGATGAGCTCTCGGGTGCCTACCACGTATTCGCTGGAAGCCACAGTGCCATGATGGTAATCGAGATAGAGATTTTCCGAATAGGCTGTAAAACCTTCGTGAATCCACATATCGGCCACATCCTTGTTGGTGATGTTGTTGGCAAACCATTCGTGTCCTGCCTCGTGGATGATGATAAAGTCGAACAGCAAACCCCACCCACTTTGACTCAGATCGGTCCCCAGGTAACCATTCTGGTATTTATTCCCGTAGGTAACGCTGCTTTGGTGCTCCATCCCGAGATAGGGCACTTCCACCAACTTAAAACTATCTTCATAAAAAGGATACGGTCCAAACCAATATTCAAAAGCCTGCATCATCTTTGGAGCTTGTTGGAATTGCTCTTTGGCTTTTTCCAGATTGTGCCTCAGTACCCAATAGTCCATATCCAACGCGCCCTCCAGACCGTCGTACACTTCGCTGTAATTCACATAGTCTCCTATATTGATGTTTACGCCGTAGTTGTTAATGGGACTCACCACTTTCCAATGCCAGGTTTTAGTCGATCCATTCTCGTCGGTTTTCACAAGACGGCCGTTGCCCACTGCCACCAGTTGCGAGGGAACCGTGATAGATAGATCGATACCACGATCCGGTTCGTCGGCCGGATGGTCCTTGTTGGGCCACCATATGCTGGAACCAATTCCCTGGTTGGAGGTTGCGATAAAATGGTTGTTATTGCCATCTCTGTCCCAACTAAAACCTCCATCCCACGGGGCTCGTACTGCTTCCCTCGGTTTTCCGGAAAAGTAAATGGTTAGTTGGTCTTCGCTGCCTTTCTTCTGCTTTTTGAGTTTGATGAAATGCGCATTGCCTTCCGAAGAAATAGAAAGCGTCCTGCCATTTTGTTCTACCTTATCGATCTTCATGGGTGGTTGCAGGTCGATCTGCATCACCTTTCCTTCACTGGTTGCCTTATATGTGATGGTGTTGGTGCCCTTGATCTCTCTGGTCTCCGGAAAAACCTCCACCGCCAGTTGGTAATGTTGCAAATCCCACCAGGCGCGTTCTTCGGTGATGGAGCCACGTAATTCATCCGCCCTGGTAAATTCTTGGGCAGATACTCCGGCAGAGAGGCAGCACAAAAGGACCAGAATGAAGCTGGTTTTCAAGGAGGATTGTAAATTAAAAAGTGAAATGATGCTACGCATAATGTGTTTTTAATAAGCAAAAATTCGAGTTGTTAACGAAAGGTGCTTCCAGGGAAAACTACCACGCTTTCGTGACCATTGGCGCCCACGGCGGCCACCCCAAAGAAATAATTATCGATGACGATACCGTCCAAGGTATGCTCGGAGACATTGCCTACATATTTATAATGATCCCAGGTAGGGGAGGTGGTGTCCCGCCAATAGATCTTGTAACCCGTTGCCCCATCCACCTTATTCCAACGTAATTTGGCCGAGGGCTCCACGATGCCTCCAATCGCAACATTGGTTGGAGCCGGCGGTGCCCAGGCAAGGCTGGCCATGGCAACGGCGTTTACGGCCGTTAGTTTTCGGGCATAGTCGAAATTCACGAACTTAAGTTTGTCTCCGTACTCGATCCCATCTTCCATGCGGATGTCTTGATGCTGCTGTGTGTAGTTTTCATGAGCCTCCATAATGCGGATTCCGGCAAAGCCCAGATCGTTAAAGGGGCGATGATGCCCGCCGCGGCCAAAGCGATCCAGACGATAGATCAGTAGCGGATTCATCTCCGGCATGTAGGTACGAGTGGTGGTATGCACATAGCGCGCCAATTGACGAGAAATACCGTCGACCTCGCCTCCATAAAATCGACGCAAGTTTCGTTGCCGTTCGGTCTCTGTAGGCGGCACTGGTTCCGAGAAAATTCGAAAGTCGCGATTGCTCACCACTCCGTTCACTCCGGTAATGTTCCCGATCATGTCATTATTGAGTACACCAATGATCTCCCAACCCTGTTCTTTGGCGTAACGGGCAAAGCCTTTTCCTCCAAACAAGCCTTGTTCTTCACCGCTCAGCCCGAGGTATACCACGCTGTTTTCAAATTGGTATTTAGACAATACCCTGGCAGCCTCAATGGCTCCTGCCATTCCGGTTGCATTATCGTTGGCTCCCGGAGAGTCGTCGGTATAGTTGTTGGGATCACTTACGCGCGTATCGATATCACCACTCATAATGATGTAGCGGTTGGGATATTTGGTCCCTTTTTGAACGGCAGCTACGTTTACCACCCACACATCTTTGGGAATGCGCCGATTTTCTTCGGCCTTTACCAGGTCTTTCTGATAAAAAACATCAAGGCAGCCATTGCAATCGGCAGAGATCTTTTCAAATTCAGTCTTGATCCATCGGCGAGCTGCTCCGATACCTCGGGTATTGGAAACGGTGTCGCTCAGGGTATGTCGGGTCCCAAAGCCGGCCAGTGTTGCTATATCAGCCTCCAGCCGATCGGCCGAGACGTCTGAGATAATACTGTACATGCGGGTATCGGTTTGAGCAGCAAGCGTGGTAGCCAGCGCAAGAGCGAACCCGAAAAAGAGTTTTTTCATCGAAATCTAAATTTCCTAAAAATACAAAAAGTAAGAGAGCTTATTCTTTTTTTACTGCTGAATCGGGTACGGCGACGATCGCCAGTTTCGTCCCTTTATCACTCCTTGAGAGGCGCGTGATATCCCGAATATTATGTTCCGACAAATCGACGGCCAATTTCCAGTCCCCGTTTCCGAAGAGATCATAAAGAAACAACTGGTCACCACTGCCGCATAGGAGTTTGCTGTCGCTCAACCAGATATGGTCTTGTATACCTACAGGCAGCTGGGCGACGAAAAAACTTTCTCCGGTGGTGGGATCCAATTGGTAGATATCCATATTGCCGTCTTCATTGGCCGCCGTATAACTCATCATTTCGGTATCGGGGACCTTATGGATGGATCTTCCGGCGTCCAAAAGCAGGGTATCGGTCACTCCTTTTTTAAGATTGGATAAGACCAGGTCCAGTTGACCATTTGACAAAACCGTGGCAAGCAGCGTTTCGTTATTCCGAAATGAAAAATAAGCCACTTGCAAGTCATCGATCAATATGTAGCTTTCCCCGGAAGCGATGTCGTAGCTGTACAACCGGTGCAACCCGTTGGTGTCCAGGCGCACTGCGGCTACCTGGTACGTATCGGGAATAAATGTTGGCGAAT
>JBCCHR010000098.1:0-9219 GCA_039028655.1 Bacteroidota bacterium | reverse complement strand
TCAAAAAGAACAAAATACCAGAAGACACGTAGGAACTTTGAAAACCCTACCTCAAACCAATAATTTATGTACTCGGGCATTAGGTGTTCCATGGGAGTGATTGCAACCTGCCAAACGCCTCGTCGAGTTTAGGTTCCTCACATAAATCCAGCGAATTGATCACGATATCCAACTGTTCCTTTTCCAGGTTGTCCGACAACAGCTTTGCCAGGTTGAGCTGTATGGTTTCGAGACGATCAGGCATCTTGGCCGGAGTATCCGGAAGCAAGAAGTAGTAGTGATTGTAGCTGGTCGAACAAACCAGGTCTGCCGGCTGTAGATACGACTTGATCACTTTACCAATTTCCAATTGAAGGGCCTTCTTTAGATCGTCGTTAAAATGATCAAGTTTCTCATCGTAAAAGCAAATGCTGCCAAGAACACTATGTACGTCATTATTCTCACATCGAAGGTGTTCTTGTGCCACCAGGAGACGGAAGATCGCTTCACTCATTCCCGCGGCCGGATCGTACACGGGTTTGGTTATGGCAGGCTCCCGTGTTCGCATCAACCAGTCTTCACCTTTTTGGGTGATGGAGTATTCGCCGATGGTCTTGTGAAGCAGCTCCGACAATTGATTTTCGGTGTTGCAATCAAAACAATATCCACGCATTTCGGGATTCTGAAATTCGTGTAAACAACTATTGCAATGAAATACCGAAGAAGGTTTGTCGTAATCGATACCGATATGACGCAAGGTCTTATCACATTTTGGGCATTCCAAACCGTCTTCAGTCTTGAAATCTTTGGCAGGTGCAACATGAGCACATACAAAGTGATGTATCATATCATTCACCGAAATATCGATGGAAAAACAGCGGGGACACAACTCCCTGAAGTTCAAATAACTCCCGTTGCAATCTTTGCAAAGGTGTATGTGATCCAGGCATTGACTGTTGAGAAAACCTTGTTGCAGGTTTCGCTCTAACAGCCTGAGCAGGTCACCGGGTTGCTTTTGCTTGAAGAGAAGATCGATCAAAGGATACTGGTATCCTGTGAGCGACCCCCGAGATGTTATTGGCGCAAGCGGGGTATTTCTGGTATACAGGAAGGAGAGCAACTTGTACTGTACAATTTCCTCAGGCGTATTGACCCGAGTCGATGGCAATCGGGCGATCCGTTTTCTAATGTGAGCCACTTTTTCCAACACTGGTTCCCGTTGTTGTGAGTCCCATTGTCCATCGGCATGAAGCAAACACTCCTTGTCCAACGGGAATGCACCATCCATAAAGATCGGTATGAGGCATGCGAGAAAGTCGTCATGTCGTCGAATTCGTTCCAGGATCTCCAAAGCATGTTCGCGCACCGAGGTGCTCAACACCACCCCTGAAGTTGCTGGCCAATCCAGTCCTTCCAGGTCTTTGACATGGGACACTTCCACAAGGACCATCGATCCTGAGACGATCGTTCGTTTGGTTTCCTTATGTTTAACGATATTGAGCATGTCCGGGCTTCAGAAAAAATAATTAAAGAGACATATACACTTCCGACGGGATTCGTCCTTTTTTATCCCCCTTCACATCAAAGATCAAGGTGTTCGCATAACCATTTTTAAGATGGTCGTAGTGCGCCAGGTGCTGGTAGTCGTCGTGATCGACCGCCAATACGATCACATCAAACTTGCGAGTTGTTCCCGTAACAAGATCCAGATCGTATACTTGCTTTACCTCTTGTTCGTCGGCCATATAATCCTCCACGACCACATCAAATCCTTTTTTCTTCAGCGTCAGGCAAAGCTCGGCCGCTTTCGAATTGCGTATATCGTTCACATTCTCCTTGAACGTAATGCCTTTTACAAGCACCGAAAACGTTTCGTCACACATCCGTCTCAGCCAGATCCTACTGGCGATTTTCGACACAATATGATCTACCATACTCTCGTTCACTGCTCGTACCTGCTCCAGCATACGCGGACTCACATTCTTGCTCTTCGCCTTGTGAATGAGGTAGTAGGGATCTACACCAATACAATGTCCCCCTACCAAACCAGGATAATAATTATGAAAATTCCATTTGGTGCCGGCAGCTTCCAACACCTCTCTTGTATTGATGTCAAGAGCCGAAAAGATCTTTGCCAGTTGATTCATGAGTCCAATGTTTACATCGCGCTGTGTATTCTCGACGATTTTGGATGCTTCCGCCACTTTCAGGCTCGGAGCACGGTGTATTCCAGCCTCCACTACCTCCCCGTAGACCGATGCTACCAACTCCAAAGCACTTTCATTGCTGGCCGAAACGGTTTTCTTAATGGTCGTAAAGGTGTGCTCCTTATCTCCCGGGTTGATTCTTTCAGGAGAATAGCCTACGGCGAAGTCGTCGTTCAGTTTTAACCTGGAGATGCGTTCCAGTATTGGGACACATACCTCCTCTGTACATCCGGGATACACGGTAGACTCAAAGACAACGCAGTCACCTTTTTTCAGGTATCGCGCCACCAGGGCTGTCGCCTTCTTTAGCGGTTGTAAGTTAGGTTTCTTGTGACCGTCGATAGGAGTTGGAACGGCCACTACATAGAACCTGGCGGCTTGCAATACCTTCTCCTTATATGAAAAGGAGATGTCTTTACCTTCAAAGTCCTCAGTAGATAGCTCCTCACAAGGATCAATCTTTTGAAGAAGTTTGTTCACTTTGTCTTCGTTGATATCGTATCCAATCACCTTGAATTTGGAAGCCATGTGAATAGCCAAAGGCAGTCCAACATATCCCAATCCTACAACCGCCATCGATGCTTCTTTCTTCACAAGACTATCGATCAGAGGGTCTCTGCGGTAGGCCAGAAAGGTATTGGATTCGTTGCGTGTTTTGTGTGCTAATGATGTATTCATGATAGTTTTATTTAATAGAGTTTGTTTTATTTTTTATGCTGAATTGTTAGGTCAAATTTACCTTTGAATGGGGCTCTGGTTATATTTTTTAGGCGACTCCACGGATTGTTTCGGTGAATGGTCGATTTCGTTAGACGAATTAAAAATTGCCCCTCTTCGTTTCATTTGCTGAGGGAAATAGAGACATTGAGTTTGTGAAAAGAACCCCAGCTAGGGACCATGGAGGATTCTGCCGGCACGATATCGGCTAATATATTTCGCTCGGTAGGTTCGTATTTTTTCTGAAACTCCTTGGGCGCTTCATAGGTAGCGACGTAGATCTTTCTTATGATGCCCTGATGACTGGAATTGTCTGGGAAAGTGATGTCGACACCAACGCCTTCCCGAATGTATTCGAGATCCGAAATAGAGAAATAGGCCTTCACCCTAACGTCCTCGGTGTCGTGAATGGTCAATACATTTTCCATGCGATAACAGGATTCTTTCTCGTTTTTAGAGATCGCACCGATGATTCCATTGATAGGAGAATAATACGTACTTCGATAAAAGTCGGCCCCGGTGTTGCTCGTCGCCTGTTCCACACGCAGATTGCTTAACTGATCTTGGAGAATCGACATCTCTCCGAGGGCCAATTCCAATCGGGAGTTCTCTCTCAGTGTCCTTTCGGTTACGGCGTTCAGCGCATCGATGGTTGCTACATCCAGCAGCACCCAGCGTCGCACTTGGTCTTCCTGCTTGTGCAGCTGCTGGATCCCTTCGAATATACCGGAGATCCTGAGTTTTAACAGTGCTATTTGATTTTCGACTTCAGTTGCTTTCTGGAGCTGTTCTTCCACCGCACTGGTACCCCGCAAATACACCCCGGCATCAGTAAACTGGTTTTCAGAGAATGTGAACAATGCCTGATCGCCATGGACTGTATCCCCTTCAGCAATAAAAAGTTCCTGCAACCTGATATCATTGGGGAAATTCACATCCACTTTCTCCATTTGTACAAAACCATTGGCCTCAACCTTGGCAAGGGTATTGTAGGCGTAATGCAGGATAAAAAAAGCCACGGCCGCCAGGATAGCGAAATAGATCAATCGATCCAAATTGAATCTCTTCTTGCGCCTTTTGGGCTCCTTTAGCGTGCGTATCACCGCTGTTTGTCTTTGGTATGAAAACTTTCTCATCGTTTTATTCCTTAATTTGTTCCAACTCACTTACGATCCAGTCTTCCAACAGGACCATGGACAGGTCTTGTTCGGCAACCTTCACCTCAAATCCCTCCTTTTCCCACAGCCGCTGCAGCAAGGTCTCTCCTTCACTGATGTACAATGTTCTTACCCCTTTCGAAATCAGGAAATGCTTCTGAAAATCCCACGAATAGTTTGGGGTGATTGCCACTCGCACTTTGGTAGGATTTGATGTATTCTGAAAAACGATCGGCTGGGTGTTGAGCGACTCGCCACGTAATTCGTACAGATGACTAAGGACCGTATAAAGCTGCTTTTTCAGAAAAAGCACCTGCTCCAGTACATTGAATTGTTGGTGAATGAGATCGAGCAGCAATAAACCCGTTTCCTGAGTGCCCAGAGCCTCTTTACGCGCCATGGAAACACGTTTTCTCTCTTCCAAAACATTCCAGGTAGTGAAAAGTTGCTTGAGGTCGCGTATCTTCTCGCGGTAGGTCCCAAAGTGAGTGATCAATTGATTCTCATGATGCCGTGTCTCTTGTTCACGTACCGCCATTTGTCGTTGGTATTCCAGGTTAACCTGCTCATTGCGCCGGGCATTGCGAAGTGGGATCTTTAGTCGAACCCCGGCACCTGTAAACGTTCCCTGCCCGTTGGGCACCAGGTCCCAGTTCTGATTCACAAAAAAGGAAAGTGACACGTCCTCGGTCCAATGATGGTCCAGTTGAATAACTCTAAGTAAAGTATCCCGAGGTATTTCGGCGGCGTTGATTTTTGGTGCCTGTTCCAATTCCAACAACGGTAAAGAAAGATTATTGAACACCCCTGCTACGCTATCGGTGAGCGCGTCGTTCAATTGCGCGATATGGGTGATCTCCTTATTGTTAACACCCAACGCGTGGCCCAGTTTGATGAGCGGCTCTCTGCCTATTTCCTTTTTGGCATACATGGCGTTGAGTACATCGAAATATAGGTTCAAAAATGCCTTTTTCCTGTTCAGAAGTTCTATGAGTTCCTGGTGTATGGCGTAGGTATACTCCGGCCGCATCTTTCTCCGCCAGGCGGCAATGTTGGCCTTCGAGCTTTGTTGCTCGAGTAATTGCGCCTTGTAGTCACGCACTTTGGCTTGTGTTTTATTCTGAAGCCAGCCGGCCTTTAGTACGTTCCATTCCAGCTCCACCCGCGCTCTGGAGTTGATAGGGGTATTGTCCATATCAAAAGTGCCACTGGAATAGTACGTCGCACCTGCCTTAAGTTGCAGCCCCGGATCTCCCTCCAATATACGTCGCTCCAATTCCAGTTTACGCACTTCATAGGTAGTGGAGGCCTCTGGAATCGGTATCCATTTGGGGTCGAAAACATCTATATCAGACGCCTTTGGAAAATGCATCCAACGGTCTGTTTCCGAATAGATGGTCGCGACCTGGTCTAAAATCACGGTATTTGTCTGTGCCAGCAACAATTGGGACAAGCAGCAGAAAACGGCTATTAAAATCGAAGATTTCATACCGTAAAAGTATTCCTACAATTACCAGAGGAGGAGATTAATCGATTAGTCGATTTCTACTGTCGACCAATCGACGTTTTCTTTCGACGACCGAATTGATGGCGGCACTAGAGGAGGTTGAGTCGCCTCATAAGTTCGGGACGGTTGGCCCTGCTTACAGGAATAATGTCTTGTTTGATCAACACACTGTTGTCTTCGATATCCACGATCTTGGTGGTGTTGATAATGTAGGAACGATGTACCTTTAAGAAAAGGTTGGACGGAAGTTTTTCCTCGATTTTCTTCATCGTAGCATGAACGAGGTGATTTTCCGTTTCGGTCTTGATATGGATGTAATCGCCTTTGGCCTCGATCAGGAAAATATCCGGGATGTTGATCTTCACCAACCTTCGGTCAATGTTCACATACAAATCATTTTTCTGTGAGTTCTGATCAGGTTGCACCGATGGGCTACTTACCTGCAGGGCTTTCTGAACGGCCCGATCAAACCGCTCCTGGGTGATGGGCTTCACCAGATAATCTACAATACAATCGTACTCGAAGGCATCAAGGGCAAAACCTTTGTCGGAGGTCGTTAAGATGATCTTGGGTGGATTTTGAAGGGTATCTATAAAATCGAAACCTGAGAAACCGGGCATATGTATGTCCAGAAAAACAAGCTCAACAGACTGTTTATTCAAAAATTTAATGGCTTCTATCGCATTTGAAAAGGAGGCAATTGGTGGGTCAAGAGAGGCATTGTTGTCAATTAGTTGAGACAGGATGGCCCTGGAAGTTCCTTCGTCGTCCACAATTATACTGTGCATAATTCAATTTAAAGTTCTTGTATTTGGGAGTTAAGTGAGTCCAAGATAGTAAGAAAAAAATCAATCGATGAAGCATTGTTTGCTCGAAGCTCTTCTTCCAAACTTACCGCAGACTCGTAGGTGGAAGTAAGCCCTAGAATATTGAACTTGTGTTTTAGTTTATGGACCATCTCTGCAGCATGTTCAAGTTGCGAGGCCTCTATATACTTCACAAAGGCATCACGCTCCATTGGAAATTCGGATTGGATGATAGCGATAAGTTCCCTTTCGAACGTCTCGTTGCCATCGGCTATTTCCTTGATATAATTTAAATTAGGCTCTTCCATGCTTTTCCTTTCCAATAGTAAAGTGGATGACAGTGCCCTTGCTCACTTCCGACTCTACCCAAATCGTCCCCTTGTAGAACTCAATCACTTTTTTGACAATGGCAAGACCTATTCCGGTACTCTGCTCATCATCGTTTAAGGATTCGAAGATGTTAAATATTTTTTGCTGATATGACTTTGGAATTCCTTTTCCATTATCCTCCACCTTGAAATAATAGTCTGCTTGTCGCTCGATACCTGTCACCAAAATATCGCCTTGCTTTTTATCCATGTTCAAAATAGCGTTGCTTAGCAGGTTCTGAAACAACTGCAGTAGTCGGTATTTGTTAGCCTCTACAACGGGCAGGTCTCCTACTTCAATATCGATGTGCTTGGGCACTTCCAGAGTGTGGGTGATTTCATTTACGAGGGCTACCGTGTCGATCCTCTCGGTGCTCATCTCGGATCGATCGATGCTGGAGTATTGCAACACCCCTTCGATCAAACGGTCCATTTTATCCACCTTATCGAGGAGTAATTCTAAGGTTTCTGATGCTTTGGGGTCAAAGTTCTCGTTAAAATCTTCTTTCAACCAATTAATCAAGGTGTCCATACTTCGCAGTGGCGACTTGAGATCGTGAGATACCACATGTGCAAAGTCTGTCAGGTCTTTATTGGTTCGTTCCAGGTCCAGCAACAGAGCTTTACGTTCTTCTTCATTTTCCAGGGCTTCGGTAATGTCCCGAACAATTCCTTGAGCTGCGACGGGTTCTCCGGAATCGTTGGAGATCACACTGGCGTTGATATGTACATTCCGCACCCCTTTCTTCCGAGTGTAGACACGAGCCTGGTAATCGGAAAAGGAACCCTTTTGCACCAGTTCATTAAAAGATTGCATGGCGTATTCAAAATCTTCTTTGTAGATAAGATCGACCACATTAACCCCATCACTACCATCCTGGAAACCAAATAGTTCGATGGCCGATTGATTCATGGCAAGGATGTTCCCTTTCACATCCATAAGTACGTAGGCATCCACCAGGTTATCAAATACCCCTTGAAGCTCATTGGTTTTCTGCAGCAAAGTGCCTTCGAGTTTTCGATTGGCCTCTTTCAATTCTTCGGAGATCAGGTAAAGTTCGCCTGATTTTTTTTCAAGGATTCGCTCGGCTTCCTTTCTGGCCCTCCGCTCTCGCTCCAGCGCGCGCTTTAGAATATCGATATCAGCTTCTTCCATTTTTTTGGGTTATGCTGAAACGTACCTCCGTTCCATCAGGCTTGATCTTTTCAACCAATATGGTCGCCTCCTTCTCAAAATGGTCGAAGGTACTATTCATGAGCCCCAGTCCGAAGGAATGCATGGCTCTGCTCGATTTATAGACCATCACAAGATGTGAGTCGGTTCTTTCGGTTACCTGGAAGGTAGGCAATTCAGCATCGGGATATATCTTTCTAACCTCCACATGGATGTGATTCTCGATAGACGCTAATAAGGCAATTGGATCGGTATAGCTATCGATAAGTGCCGAATAGTTTTCAGTAAGAACAGAAAAAAAGTGCTCTCCATAGACAAGCAATAGTTGGTCTGTGGACAAAGATGTTTCCTTAGATAATTCTCCCAACAGCGAAAGCATTTCTGAGAATGGATAGGTTCCAACGGCGGTGTACACCCCTCCAGAAGAAAGGGTAGCGTTTTCAATGATCTCATCGACCATTTTCATTCCAAATTTGGTCTCTACAAGATCTAAAAATTCTGTAAATACAATTCCTTTCATACTAGTTTGCTACGTATTCGTTACTATTCCAGTAGTCCACCACCTTTTGAATGGTTTGCTTGTAATCGGCATATTTTAAAGGCTTCATAATATAACCGGCGATCCCGATCTGATAACACCGTATCACGTCTTCCCTGTTTCTGGAAGTTGTGAGAATGACCACTGGAATGTGATGGAGGTACTGATCGTTCTTGAGTATCTGTAAAAATTCGAATCCGCTCATTTTGGGCATATTCAGATCCAGCAGTATCAGATTGGGATGTGCTTGCTCACGAATGATCGACAATGCTTCCTCACCGTGTTTGGCATTCACTAATCGATGACCGCCATCCATGTCCTTAAGGATGCGCTCCAGCTTGAGTGCTTCAATGGTATCGTCTTCAATGTGAAGGATAGAGAGCATTTTAACGAGTTTTGAGGTTTCAAAGGTCTTCAAAAGATAAGAAAATGCAACTTACTTTCGACCAAAGGCGCGTTTGGTGTAGACGAATGGTCGTTTTGGGTCGTTGAATGGAAAATACAAAAAAATGTGGTCGCTTACACTCAGCCTCCGTAGGATTCAATCTGTCCAAGCCTATTCATTTTCTCGATCAGGTCGCCGGTGATAGCCACCACGGCTGGTTTGGGAATATCATCCGGATCGAAAGGCCATTTGCTAGTTGGATTACTCACCTGGGTAGTTCGTTCTCCCGGATGCTATTCCCAAACCAGCCGTGGTGGCTATCACCGGCGACCTGATCGAGAAAATGAATAGGCTTGGACAGATTGAATCCTACGGAGGCTG
>JBCCHR010000097.1:0-9328 GCA_039028655.1 Bacteroidota bacterium | reverse complement strand
TAAGCGCATTTTCGTTTCGGAGTCGTTTCCACATCCGGTGGCAAGAATAATCCCTGCCAGCATCGCTAAAATATACCTCATTGGTGTGTTTGTATGATGAGGCAAATATGCGAAATTAATACGCAATTCTCAAGGCCAACATTTTATTTAGACAGGTGCCGCCATTTGCATTAATACGGTGCAGAGTACTGCTCCCAGTGTACCTACCGCATACCCCACAACGGCCAAAAGGACTCCAACCGTGGCCAGCGAAGGGTGAAAGGCAGCGGCAACCACCGGAGCCGAAGCAGCTCCACCCACATTGGCCTGACTTCCCACGGCCAGGAAGAAATAGGGTGCTTTGATGAGCTTGGCCACCAATATCAGCAGGCCGGCATGGATGAGCATCCAGATGGCTCCCACAGCGATGAGTCCCGGATTCTCAAAGATGCGGGTAAGGTCCATCTTCATTCCGATAGTGACGACCAGTACATAAATAAAAATACCTCCAATCTTGCTCGCTCCGGCACCCTCGTAGCTCCGTAACTTTGTGAATGAGAGCAACACGCCGATGATAGTGGCTATAGAAATCATCCAAAAGAAATTGGACGAGAGAAACGTTAATGAGTTTTGCATGAGCCCTGGATCCAGGCCTTTGACCCAACCGTCGAACATATCCTTGAGAAAGCCTGCGCACCAGTGGGAAATGCCTACGGCACCAAAAGATAAGGCCGCCAGCACCATGAGATCGGTGGATGACGGATTTCTCTCAACGCTCTTACTAAATGCCGAGACCTTTTCCTTGAGACTTTCTATGGCCGTGGTATCCGATTTCAACCATCGATCGATTCGCAGGGATTTTCCGATACCAAAGAGGATCACGGCCATCCAGACGTTGGCGATAAAAATATCGACAAAGACCATTTGTCCAAAAGCCTTTTGGTTGTAACCCCAAATCTCGAGCATGGCGGTTTGATTGGCTCCTCCACCGATCCAACTACCCGCCAGGGTGGAGAGTCCACGCCATACCGCATCGGCTCCTTCACCACCTACGATACTGGGATCGATCGACCCCATGATCAATACCGCTACCGGACCTCCAATAATGATTCCGATGGTACCTGCAGCAAACATCACGAGGGCCTTAGGACCCAAATTGAATACTGCTTTCAGGTCGATACTCAGTGTCATGAGCACCAAGGCAGCCGGTAATAGGTAACGACTGGCCATATAGTATAAATTGCTGCTACCTTCCATACTTTCGCCCGATTCGGTAACCGTTACCCAATCTGGTGCAATGAGACCCAAAGAGGTGAAAATTGCTGGAATGAAATAGGCCATGAACAGGGCCGGAACTATCTTGTAGTATTTCGACCAAAATCCGGTTTTCCGGGCGGAGGTATGAAATACGAATCCCAGGGCAATCATTAACAGTCCAAAAACGATGGTATCGTTGGTGAATAGGGGGGTGGTGTCTTTAACCACTTCGGTAAGGGTATCTTGCATGGTTGTTAGTTTTCTGCAAAATACGGTTTTATTCGGTTACTTCAATTTAAAATGAAATTGGCCAACAGATCAATCACTTCGGGCATCACCGGTCGCTCGGGTTGGTTGTAGGATTTGCTGTTATCGATGTCGTCTCCGGTAATCTTCTTCAGGATATGGTTCATTTCCGGGATGATCTCGTAGGAGGCATTGGGCTTGGCGTTTTTTAACTTTTCGGCTTCCGATACCTGTACCTGAAGGTCTTTCTCCCCATTTACAATGAGTACCGGAACCTCGAGTTTGGCCAATTCGGTCTGCGGGTCATATTTCATCCAGGTGAGCATGAAAGGCTGTATTTGTTTTCTGAAGATGGAAGAAAGTCCGGGACTGTAATTAACCGCCGCTCCGTTGGCTCTCATATCGTCGAATGCCTGGCGGGCATTGTCCTTGAGGCCAGGGGCCTGCTGCTCCAACTGATCGACGATCACATCATCGATGGCTTGCCCTGCACCCGCTATGGAAACGAAACTATCGGCTCCGTTTTGCGCCGCGATCATTCCCACCAGGGAACCCTGGCTATGCCCGATGACGATGATCTTGGAAAAGGCCTTCGCTTTTTGAAAATAAGTCAAAGTGGCAACCGCGTCTTCTATAAAGTCGTCGAAGCTAATGCTTTCTTCATTTAAAGTGCGCTCCTTCATTTGCTTCAGGATTCGCTTGTCGTATCTAAACGTGGCGATGCCCTGTTTAGAAAGGCCTTCTGCCAGGTATTTGAGGGCGTTGTTATTGATCATTTGTTGATTGCCATTTCGGTCGGTAGGTCCCGAACCGCCAATGATAATAGCCATTGGGGGAGACTCAATACCATCGGGCACCAAGATGGTGCCATCCACATAGGGGGATACCCGGATGTCTCTCGAGGTATAGGTCGATTCTTGGGCAAAGACAAAGGTGGAGGAAATCAACAAAAGGAAACAGCAAAGCGTTTTCATAGGATAGAATTTGGAATTATAAAGGTAGCAATATTATCTATAGATTGGCTTTATTTGGGAACTTCGCTGTGTCTATTCAGAAAAACAAAAAAAATAGAATATTGTTGTACGAACGATACGTATATTTGAAGTAAACGAGAGGATTATGAAAGCTATACTACTTCTTTGGTGCTGTTTTTTAGGCAGTTGCATGAATGTGCAGGCCCTGGATGATTGGGGGAGAAACGGTCATCGTGCGACAGGACAAATCGCAGAAGCGCACTTATCAGCGAAGGCCAGAAAGGCCATTGATAAATTGCTCAATGGGGAGTCGCTGGCTATGGTTTCGACCTATGCCGACGAGATCCGAAGTGATACGACCTATCGAAAATACGGCCCATGGCATTATGTGAATTACCCCTTCGATTCGACTTACGAAGCACATCCTAAGAGTGAAAAGGGAGATATCATTGTAGCAATCAATACCTGTATTTCGGTCTTGAAGGACAACGAATCCACCCAGAGAGATAAAGTATTTCACCTAAAGATGTTGGTTCATTTTATAGGCGACCTGCACCAACCTTTGCATATCGGAATGGCCGAAGACAGGGGAGGGAACGATTTTCAGGTGCAATGGTTTGATGAGGGGACCAACTTACACGTCGTTTGGGATACCAAAATGATCGATAGCTATAATATGTCGTATTCGGAATTGGCAGATAATCGTGCCAGGTTGACCGAGGAGCAACTCGAATTTATACAATCGGGAACCGTCCTGGATTGGATGCAGGAGAGTCGCGAGCTGTGCAAAAATCTATACACCACTGCCAAGGTGGGTGATGCCTTAGGATATCGATATATGTACGCTTATATGGATATTCTGCGCACTCAGTTGCAAAAAGGTGGTATACGGTTAGCTGCTGTGCTCAATGATATCTTTGGGTAGCTCATTATTTTATCACCCGAAAAGTGAGATTGATGCGTGGTTGGTTCACTCGTTTACTCTTGGGCAGCTGATGCAGCCATTTTTCTTGCGTACTTCCCTCCATCAGTAGCAAGCTCCCGTGTTCCAGGGTGAGATCGTATTTCATGCCTGGATCTTCCCGATGTTTTAATTTGAATCGCCTCTCGGCTCCAAGGCTTAGGGATGCGATCACTGGATTTATGCCCAATTCCTTTTCGTTGTCGCTATGCCAGCCGTTACTGTCGTTCCCGTCGCGATACAGGTTGAGCAATACGGTTGTGAACGTCGTCGAAGATACGTTCTCTATCTTCTTTTTAAGTTGAAGCAGGAGTGGTGTAAACGGCTTTGGGAACATTTCGATGCCGCTGTAGGAGTAGGATTTTCCATTCTCACCGTATAAGGCTGTGAGTCGTGGTTGCTTGTACACCTTCCCAAATACCTTGATGTCGTCTTGCTGCCAAGCGACGGTTTTTTTCAATTCTTTAAATGCTTCGGAAGCCAATTCGGCTGTCAAGAAGTTTGGGAAGTACGATACGGTGGCATCCTGAAGCGGAAGCTGCATGGAAGCCCCGAATGATTCCGAAGAAAAAAGAGAGGGTTCAGACATATTGATAGGCCCAATAAATTAAACCGAACTGCAATGGAATTCGCAACCAAAGCAACCATTGAGGTAAATTGAGGGATGCTTTTTTATTCTGAAGCATATAAATATGGACCGTAAAGAACAGTACCAGCAAGATGATCATACCTATGGCCGCATGACCTGCGGTCTCGGGATTGAGCAACATAAAGCCCAGGACCATTTCGGCAATACCACTAACTAAAACCATGGTCTTTTTTTCAGGAATATAAGGAGGCATGATGCGTTCGTATAGCTTGGGCTTGGTAAAGTGCATCACACCAGCCGCAGCGAACACAATGCCTAATAGATATTGATGCCAGGGTAACATAGCTTGATTTTACTTCAAAAGTACGGGATTTGATGCAAGTTGGAAACCGTATCAAAAAAAACCTCCTTTCAATGAACTCGAAAGGAGGTTTCAGAAAATAACTGATTAAAATTAATTATTCTTTCAACAGTCGTTTGATGATCTGTCCATCAGGTCCTTTGATCACAACGGTGTAAGCTGCTGTCGCCAAGTGTGAAATATCCAGGCCAATATCGGTACCCATGTCGCGTAGATCATAGGTGCCTACCAATCGACCGGTTAGGTCGAAGATGATGGCCTCGTCCAGTGCGATGGATTGAGGGTTGCTAATGCGCACCTCGGTTGTCGCTGGGTTTGGATACATTACGATGGTCGAGATATCAACAGATACGTCGTTGTTTCCAAGTACGCTTTCTACAGTAAGCTCGAAGGTACAAGTACCTACGTTACCGTATTCGTCTTCTGCGGTGAGCGTAATGGTGTATACTCCATCAGGTAATAAGGTACCTGGAGCAGGATCTTGCGTGAATATGGTCACAGGATCTGTACAGTTGTCTGTTGCCGTAGCTTCTCCAAGTGCCCAGTAGTCTGGTACTTCGTAGAATAGGTTGCCAACACCAGGATCGACTGTTTGATCTTCCGGACAAGTAAGTACAGGCGCTAGTAGGTCTACTACGGTTACTTCTGCCTGACATACTGCCAAGTTTCCATTCACATCCAATGAGAATACGGTAACGGTGATTGGCGTACCAATGTCGTCGCAAGTAAACTCAAAGATATCGATGGCCGTGGTTTCGATGCCACAGTTATCCGTGTTGTTGAGGATCACATCTTCCGGAAGAATTTCCGCGAATCCGTTCTCATCCAATTCCACAGTGATATCCATACATACCAAGTCTGGAGGCAAGTTGTCTTCCACTGTTACAACAGCAGTACAAGTACTCACATTACCATTGTTATCGGTCACAGTAAGCGTAACGGTGTTCTCACCAACATCGGCACAGGTAAAGGTATCGATATCGAGTTCGAGAGATGCAATTCCACAAGCATCAGTCGAACCACCGTCCACATCGCCCGGAGTGATGGTTACCATACCATTCACATCGAGTTCTACGGTGATATCCATACAAACTGCTACCGGATCGGTCACGTCTTCTACAGTAACCACTGCGATACAAGTGCTCACGTTTCCGTTATCGTCGGTTACGGTCAAGGTCACATCATTCGGACCAACATCGCTACAATCGAAATCGGTTTGTGAAGCATCTAGCGAAGCAATTCCACAGTTGTCTGTTGAACCGCCGTCGATATCGCTCGCAGTAATGGTTGCCATTCCGTTCGCATCCAGCTGGATGGTGATGTCCTGACAAACAGCTACCGGAGGTTCGTTATCGGTCACTGTTATAGTGAACGTACAAACCGCTGTGTTACCGCTGGAATCGGTGGCTGTAAATTCAACCACGTTCACACCTACAGGGAATGCACTTCCACTAGGAAGACCTCCTGTTTGTGCCACTGTTACGGTACAGTTATCCAATGCTATCGCATCCGGGAAGGTGACCATGGCGCTACACAGTCCAGGATCGGTATCAACTGCAACGTCTGCAGGACAGGCGATCATTGGATCGATATCATCAACTACGGTCACTACGGCCACACAAGTACTTGAGTTTCCGTTCACATCCGTTACTGTTAAGGTAACATCGTTCGGACCAAGATCTGCGTCACACATAAAGGTATCCACATCGATGGCCAGGGAAGCAATTCCACAAGCATCGGTTGATCCTCCATCCACATCGGCAGGAGTAATGGTTACCATTCCATTCGCATCAAGGAATACTGTGATGTCTTGACAAACTGCTACAGGTGGAATATTGTCTTCCACAGTAACGATGGCCGTACAAGTGCTCACATTTCCATTCACATCGGTCACGGTTAAGGTAACTGGATTTGGTCCTACATCAGAGCAATCGAATGTCGATGGCGAAACTGCCAGGGAAGCGATTCCACAGTTATCGGTACTTCCACCATCTACATCAGCAGCTGTAATAGAAGCATCTCCATTTGCATCCAATTGGATGGTAATATCCTGACAAACGGCTACTGGAGGTTCATTATCGATCACTGTAACGTCGAAGCTACAGGTGGTCGAGTTACCGCACTCATCTTCGATCAGGAAGGTGTTTGTGGTAGTACCTACCGGATACGTAGCTCCAGGAGGCAATCCGCCAGTTTGCGTTGTCGTTGTCATACCACAGGTATCATTTCCGGTTGGGATGGTGAAGTTCACCACTGCGCCACAAATTCCTGGGTCGTTGTTCACTGTAATATTCGCAGGACAGGTTACTGTTGGAGGAGTAGTATCCACTACCGTGATGATCTGATCACAAGTAGAGGTGTTACCACACTCATCCGTTGCTGTCCATGTTCTCGTAATCACTTCTGTGTTACCACAACCAGGTACCGATACATCCGTAAAGGTCACGGTGGTCGTTCCACATCCGTCGGTAGCGGTAGCCGTTCCGGTCACTGCCGGTGACGTGTCGGTAGATGGTATACCGGCATCGTCCCAATCAACGGTTACAGAGAAAGCGTGGATACATCCGGCATCTCCTCCTGCATCATCTACTACTTCCAGCGTCCACGTTCCAGTTGCCAATCCGCCGTCAAGGGCTGAGAGTGGGTTATCCGGATCGAAGGTTCCGTCGATAGCTGCGCTGATCAGGTAATCTCCCGGACATGCATCCGATCCACCACCGGTGTTTACTCCACCTGTACAGTTGGCCGATACCGAACCTACACCAGACTCATCGTCGAGCGTAGCATTTACGTTATCGGAGTTTCCACTGCCACCGCAAGTTGGATCTTGTAATACAAGGACAGTACCACCATCAGGGCTGATGAGGGTGATCTCAAGGTCACCTACCCAGCTGTGATCGATCTCGAAGGATACGTTCACGTCGGTGATGGTCGCCGTAGCAGGAATTCCTGATACGTCGGCTGTTAAGGTGGCTACCAATCCAGTTTGGGCGGTAGACCAGCTTTGCGTACCACCAGTGTAGTTGGCGGTTTCTGTTCCTGAAGATGGCGGTGTTCCACCAGTACCACATTCAAGAGTGATATCAGCAGGACATGTAATTACCGGTGGAGTTGTGTCTACCACGGTAATTGTTTGCGTACAGGTTGTACTGTTTCCACACTCATCTGTCGCAGTCCATGTTCTTGTAATTATTTCAGTATTACCACATCCTGGTACGGAAGAATCCGACTCGGTAATGGTTACTGTTCCACAACCATCGGTTCCGGTTGCAACACCTGTGCTCGCTGAGCTGGTGTCGTCGCCGCATTCAACAGTCACGTCCGCAGGACAAGTAATCGTTGGTGGGGTCGTGTCTACCACTGTGATGATCTGATCACAGGTTACTGAAACATTTCCACACTCATCAGTTCCCGTCCAGGTTCTGGTAATGATTTCGGTCAATCCACATCCCGGTGCTCTAGCATCAGAGAAGGTGTACGTAACCGTACCACAGTTGTCGGTACCAGTTGGCATGCCTGTATCGGCAGGATCGGTTGAATCGCCACACTCTACGGTTACATCGGCAGGACAAGTGATCGTTGGAGGGGTCGTATCTACTACGGTAATGATCTGATCACAGGTTGACGTATTACCACACTCATCTGTTGCAGTCCATGTTCTTGTAATGGTCTCGGTGTTTCCACATCCGGCTACCACCACATCGGTGAAGGTAACCACAGGCGTTCCACATCCGTCGGTTGCCGTTGCCGTTCCAGTCACTGCTGGTGATGTATCCGTCGTTCCGCTTCCAACATCGTCCCAATCAACGGTTACAGAGAAAGCGTGGATACAACCTGCATCTCCACCTGCATCATCCACCACTTCAAGTGTCCATGTTCCAATCGCCAATCCGCCGTCAAGTGCTGTGAGTGGGTTATCCGGATCAAAGGTTCCGTCGATAGCTGCGCTGATCAGGTAGTCTCCCGGACATGCATCCGATCCACCACCAGTGTTCACTCCACCTGTACAGTTGGCCGATACCGAACCTACACCAGACTCGTCATCGAGCGTGGCGTTTACGTTATCGGAGTTTCCACTGCCACCACAAGTTGGATCTTGTAATACAAGGACAGTACCACCATCAGGGCTGATGAGGGTGATCTCAAGGTCACCTACCCAGCTGTGATCGATCTCGAAGGATACATTCACATCTGAAATGGTTGCTGTCGCAGGAATTCCTGTAACGTCGGCGGTTAAAGTGGCTACCAATCCAGTTTGAACGGTAGACCAACTTTGCGTACCACCTGTGTAGTTAGCGTTGGCCGTACCAGAAGTACTTCCACCGGCACCACATTCAAGGGTTATATCGGCAGGACAGGTAATTACAGGTGGTGTTGAATCGACCACAGTAATGATCTGATCGCAAGTGGACGTATTTCCACAAGCGTCAGTCGCTGTCCAAGTTCTCGTTATTGTTTCCGTATTACCACAACCGGCTACTGAAGCGTCGGTGAACGTGATCGCCACGGTTCCGCATGTATCAGTTCCTGTTGCCGTTCCGGTGGCTGCAGGATCGGTAGGATCACCACATTCTACGGTCACATCCGCCGGACATGTGATGGCCGGTGGGGTAGAATCAACCACAGTGATCGTTTGTACACAGGTGGCTGTATTTCCTGCAGGATCAGTGGCCGTCCATGTTCTGGTAATTGTTTCTGTTAATCCACAACCTGCTACCGAACTATCAGAGAAGGTAACCGTAGCCGAACAGTTATCGGTTGCCGTTGCTGAACCAGTATCGGCAGGCGCTGTGGAGTCTCCACATTCAACAGTTACATCGGCAGGACAGGAGATCACAGGATCTTCAGTGTCATTCACCGTTACATCGAAGCTACACGTTGCTGGTCGGATCACGGTGGCTGAGTTTTCGGGCGTCATGGGCGCCTTAGCACAAGACGATGATGCGTCCGCCGCCGCTGCG
>JBCCHR010000096.1:0-9389 GCA_039028655.1 Bacteroidota bacterium | reverse complement strand
GTGTGTGTGTAACAGAATGAGTATCAATTTGCTAGAAAATACCTCCGCTGCCCGATTTCACGTCGGCGTCTCGACGCTTTCTGGACTTCGCACGGTACTTTCCACCTCCAAATCGGTAGGATAGGGCCACATTCCAGGTGTTGCTTTCCCAGTTGAAGGCACCCACTTGTCTGAATGGCAATTCGCCGTCAAACCCAAACTCCATGGTGTCGAAGATATCGTTGTAGTTAAGGCTGAATGTACCACGTCCTTCCCAAAGGTTCACACGAGCTCCCAGGTTTACGAAATACATCGGCTCCAAAGTAAATTGAAGGTTTCTGGACTGCCCTCGGTAGAATCCAAATGCCGAGAAGGTTACGGTCTTGGTCAATTTGAAGTTGTTGAACATACGCAGGTTCCACTGCACGTTGTCTACCTCAAAGGTATCCTGGATGATATCGTCGGTAGTTGGGTTGTTTTGCGTGGTTAATCGCTCACTGATCCCTTTCTGGGTTTGATTGAAGAGGTCGAAACTAGCATTTACGCTCCACCATTTCGTAGGACGATAATTGCTCGATAATTCCACTCCATATGCACTGGTGTTGGCAAAGTTGTCGTAGGTGAGGATCACCTTGTTGAGGTCGGTTCTGTCCACGAAAAGGGCTCGGTTGATCTCGTCCTCGATAATTCTATAGAACACGCCACCGGTAATGTTTCCTTTGTTTAATCTTCGTGTGTAATTAACCTCAATAGAGTTGGTAAACTGAGGGATCAAACTCGTTTTTCCAAACGAAGAGATACGCGGACTTGCCCACTCCCTGATCGGGTTTACCTGCTCCAGTCCCGGACGATCCACTCGTCGGCTGTAGCTCAATTGAAATTGATTCTTTTCTGAAGGATTGTACGTAAAGAAAGCCGATGGATAAACTTGTACGTAGTCGTTGGTAAATCTTTTATCGACGTTATTACCGTTCACCGTAACTTCTACTTCGGGATCGGTGTCTACGTTCGACAGGTCTCCCGTGATCACACCATTTTGGTAGGTCTCACGAGTATCTGCCTCTACCTCCACAGTCTCTGCACGAACGCCCAATTGCACGCTGTACTTGCCCCATTGTTTTCCGTAGGTAACATAGGCCGAATAAATATCTCGGCTATAATCAAAGGCTGTACTTGGGGAGGAGATCAGTGGTCCTTCTACATTAAATGGATTCACCACTTCCTGGTTGGAGGAACGATCGATCACTGAATTGAACATACGGGCCTCTAGACCAACTTCCAGTTTGGTGGTTTCTGAAAGTGGATTCACATAGTCCAGGTTGATCGTTAAACGATCACGTTCGGTATCCACGAAGTCCATATAATCGGCACTGGTAGGATTGTTTCCGGAGAAAAGGAAGATAGCATCTTCGTCGTTGTCGAAGATGTTGTAATCGGCTTCCAGTTCGATGTTATGGCCTTCCTTGGCAAAATCCAACTTATAGTCGAAGTTGTACTGGGACGACATATTGTCCCGGTCGTTCGAGAAATCCTGGATCTCTCCAAGTAATGGGTCTTCAAAATCGACAATATCAGTAACTCCGTTGGTACCTCCGGTAAAGAGGTTCTGGTTGGTGAAAAAGGAAATAGTATTCTTTTCATTCAGGTAGAAATCCACTCCCACCTTGAATAAGTTGGACTGACTGTTGTCGATAAAAGTGAACAACTGCTCCGTCTGGTCGCCGGGACGAAGGATGTTACCAAAATTGACATTGGTCGAGGTGTTGTGTCCCCAGTTTCCGTAGAAATTGAACTTTCCGTTACGGTAGTTCATATCGATGGAAGCATTGAACTTGGGTTCCACCTCATAGGTTAAGGATGTGTTGATGTTTCCGTTGAAACCAATGGTGGTGTTCTTGTGCAGGATGATATTGACGATCCCACTCATTCCCTCAGGGTTGTACTTGGCAGATGGATTGGTGATCAATTCGATCTGCTTGATCGACGTGGATGGGATCTGGCGCAAAAGCTGAGCCACCGGTACGTTGGTGAGCTTGCCATCTACCATTACACGCACGTTGGAGTTTCCTCGTAAGGAAAGAACCCCGGTTTGCTGATCCACACTTACCGATGGCAGGTTGTTCATGATATCGGCAGCCGTAGGGCCACTGGTGGTAAGGTCCTTTCCAACCGTAATTACTTTGCGATCCAGTTTTTGCTGGATGGTAGTAACCTCGGCGGTCACGACCACCTCGTCCAGAGCTTCCACATCTTCCTCAAGGGCGATCTGTCCCATGTCGAGGTTGCGGTTCCTTCGGGTAATTTCTATTTCGGTTTCATAGGTTTTATAACCTATATATTGAATAAGTACCTTGTTTTTTCCTTCGGGGATATCTTCAATGGTAAATTTACCGTTGTCGTCGGTAACACCACCGGTGATCACCTGTCCATTCATATCCTGCACCACTACGGTTACATAGGGAATGGGCTGTTGTAATTTTTGATCGATAACGGTTCCTGTGATTTTACCTATCTGTTCAGTATCTGGGTTGAAGGCATAGGAATGCACGCTCACTAGCAATGCCAGCAGTAGGACTAACTGTTTCATTATTTGATTGTTTAGTTGTTTTTTATTTTGATTGATGGTATGTAGCACCCACGCGAGATGGTTGATGTGGGAACTACGCCCATAAGACGCCTTCACCCAAGTGCTGTTACAGGATTCCTCTTTTTTAACATTTTTTTATCATCTTTTTTTATTGCTGAAGTGCACAGGGCTGATAATCAAATAATTGCTCAAAACCTATAAACAAAAAGCCCGAAGTCTAGAACTCCGGGCTTCGTCTTTACTGCTATTATTAACACTAACCATCAACGTAAAAAAATCACAGTAAAGAAAGAAATATTCCTACTCAATAGACGAAGGCATCTATTTTATGTTACACGCCTGCCATTATTTAACAAGGTTTTAGGATATACTTTAACATTTGTCGCTGTAATTTCACCAAAAATTCAGAATGAAAAACACGCTAGTTGTAGGTGCAAGTTCCAACCCATCACGGTATTCCAACATCGCTATGCACCGTTTGGTGGCAAAGGGCCATCCGGTAGTGGCGATTGGTGCCCGGGAGGGTGAAGTGGCTGGCGTATCGTTTTCAGCAGAAAAAAAACACTTCCCCGCTGTGGATACCGTTACCATCTATATTGGTGTAAAACGACAACCCGACTATTACGACTACCTCATTTCCCTGAGACCCAAGCGCGTGATCTTTAACCCGGGAACCGAAAATCCCGAATTCTACGAACTACTTCGCCAGCACGAAATTGAGGTGGAAGTAGCCTGTACGCTGGTGTTACTTTCGACGGATCAGTACTAGGCCCAGGAAGGTGATCAAACCGTTGATAGGTAACAATTCGTAACCTACCACGTAACCACCCAATTGGTCGGGACCAATGGTTCCGATGATCGCTGTAATCGCGACCGAAGCCAGGGCAACGATCCACACATAACGGTCCTTGATGGAGTATTTGGTAAAGATTCCAAAGGCAAACAGTCCCAGGAGGGGTCCGTAGGTGTAACCGGCCACAACGAGCAAGCTGTCGATCACGTTACTGGTGAGCACATATTTGAAGATGATGATCACCACAACCAGTAACAAGCTCATTCCCACATGGGTGCGTTTTCTTAATTTCTTCTGAATCGCTTTGGGCCGTTTTTCGATGTTCAGGAAATCGACGCAAAAAGAGGTGGTAAGGGAGGTCAATGCGCTGTCGGCGCTACTGTAGGCTGCCGCAATGAGCCCCAGGATAAAGGTGATCCCCAGGGTGATGCCCAGCCCGCTGTTAAGCGCTATCTCCGGGAACAGCAGATCCGTCTTTGGTTTGCCATCCATCAACGGAATGGCCACATCAAATTTATTGGCGTAGATAAACAGCAAGGCACCCAGAAGCATGAATAAAAAGGTGACCACCACCAACACCACGCTGAAAGACACCATGTTCTTTTGTGCATCTTTTAAGTTCTTGCAGGTGAGGTTTTTTTGCATCATATCCTGATCCAGCCCCGTCATACATATGGTAATGAACATACCTCCCAAAAAGGATTTCAGGAAATAGTTTTTGGCCAGAAAATCCTCGGTGAAGATCATTTTGTTGTATTCTTTCAGTTCTTCGGAAACCAAGAAGTCTGTAAAACTCCAATCCAGCTTTTGGTTGATAAAGTAGATGGACAGGCATACCGCAACGATCATAAAAAGAGTCTGCAGCGTATCGGTCCAAACGATGGTCTTGATACCACCCCGATAGGTATAGATCCAAATAAGCAGGATAGAGATCACCACGGTAACCTCGAACGGAACGTTGTACGAATCAAACACGAATTGTTGCAAAACGATGGCCACCAGAAACACCCGAAAGGCCGCGCCTAACACCCTGGACACAAAGAAGAAGAAAGCCCCGGTCTTGTAACTCACGATACCGAAACGCTGCTCCAGATACTGATAGATCGAAACTACGTTAAGGCGGTAGTACACAGGCATGAGCACGAAGGCCACCACAAAGTAACCCACCAGGTAGCCAAACACCACCTGCATATAGCTGAACTGGGAACCCTCGATCCAACCGGGTACCGAAATAAAGGTTACCCCCGACAAGGAGGCACCCACCATACCAAAGGCCACAATATACCATGGAGACTGCTTTGACGCAGTGAAAAAAGACTCATTATCATCGTTCTTTCCGGTGAAATAGGAAATGAGTAATAAAACGGCAAAGTAACCGCCAATCAGTAAAAGGATGTGTAAGGGCTGCATAAAATATCTCCTAATTATCTAATAAAACGTCAAAAATACAAAGATTGGATTTCTAACTGGGTCTATTTTTTTTTACTTTTGAAGGATTCAGAAAAAACCAAAATAAAAACTTAAAGTTATGAAAATGAGAATTTTGTTACTGGTTGCCGGTATTTTCGCATTCACTTCGGTTTCTGCCCAGCAGTATTTGGAAATGATCGACGACGGAAGTTATTCCGTGGCTGAGATCGTGGAAGCTGCCGAAACCTACTTTGCCGATAAGGACAAAGGTCGTGGAAGCGGGTACAAGCAATTCAAGCGTTGGGAATACATGGCCAATCGCTTAAAGAATGACGCCGGGTACCTACCTACCATGAATGAAAAGATCAGCGAGATCGAGCGCTACAATGCTTATCTCAATGAAACATCGGGAAATCGATCCGTACTCAACGACAATTGGGAAGAACTAGGCCCGGATTATTGGAACGCCACGACTTCCTGGAATCCAGGTGTGGGGCGTATCACTGGTGTGGCTGTAGACGCGTCCAACAACGATCATATCATCGTGAGTGCCAACACAGGAGGGGTTTGGCGATCGATCGATGCGGGAGCCTCCTGGACACCAATGGGCGATTTCTTTACCAACTTGAGAGCCTACTCGGTGGCGATCGACCCATCTAACTCGGATACGTACTACTTCGGATCCAGTTCGGGAAAAATATACAAATCGGTGGATGCCGGTGGTACCTGGACAGAGCTCATTGACATGAGCAACTCGCTCATCAACAAGATTCTTATCAATCCTAACGATACCAACATCATGTATGCGTCCTCTCAAAACGCAGGACTATATCGAAGTGATGACGCCGGGGTTACCTGGAACGAGATCACCAACGATCCTCGAGGTTTTGATATTGAATTCAAGCCGGGAGACACCAATGTAGTGTATGCCTCCGGGGTTGGATTCCACAAATCAGTGGACAACGGGGTGACCTGGACCGAGATCAGTCTGGGAGACGTGGAGCCAAAAATGATCGGTGTGTCTCCGGACGACCCGAACGTGGTGTATGTATTGGAGGCCGACGGAGGATCCTTCGGTGCCTTCTTTATGTCGACCAACAGTGGTGATACTTTTATCGAAAGAGATCACGCAGGGCGTAATTACTTCGGATACGATACACAAGGCTTCAATAGTGGCGGACAGGCGCCAAGAGATATGGACATTGCCGTAAATCCAACCGATGTGGATGAGGTGCACATTGCCGGGGTGCTTACCTGGAGATCTTTAAACGGTGGGGTGGACTTCACCTGCACGGCCGATTGGATCCCGGGAGCCGCCCAAAACGCTGGAATTGGATATTGCCATGCCGATGTCGACATCCTCGAGTTCGTAGGAACTACTTTGTTCGCCGGAACCGATGGAGGTCTCTTTAAGGCAACCGATACCGGTAACCTGAATGCCGATTACTACGAAGACCTTACCACTGGGATGGGAATTCGCCAATTCTACAAGATCGGGGTGTCTCAAACACCTGATGTGGTAATAACCGGTGGATCGCAGGACAACGGAACTTCGTTCTACACCGAAGCCAACGGCTGGATCGATTGGCTGGGTGCCGATGGAATGGAAGGATTTGTGGACAAAACCAATTCGTTGGTGATGTACGGAACCAGTCAGAATGGACAATTGTACCGAACCGATAACGGTGCGAATTCGCAAGGCGGACTCAACGAACCCGGACAGGGCTTCGGTAACTGGGTAACGCCCTTCGAGCAAGACCCAAGTGTGGATAATACCATCTATGTGGGTTATAACCTGATCTACAAATCCCAGAACAAAGGAAATTCCTGGACAGCTATTTCTCAGAACCTTGGTGGCAACCAGGACGAAATGAAACTGGCTCCGTCTAACAACCAGGTAATCTATACGTCAAGAGCGTCACTGCTATACAAGACCGAGGATGGAGGAGCTACCAATTGGGTACAAATGCAAACACCGGGAGCGATCAACTCTATGGCAGTACATCCCTCCGATCCCAACCGGATCGCTGTAGCGGTGAATGGAGGATCGAAAGTGAAAGTATCCTACGATGGTGCACAGACCTGGGAGGAATTTGGCTTGAACCTGCCTAATTTCACTGCACTGGCCATTGCGTGGCATGAGAACGGTGCCAACGGTCTCTATGTAGGAATGGATTACGGTGTTTATTACATCGACGCTACCATGGACGAGTGGCAACCATATAGCAATAACCTTCCCAATGTGATCGTGAACGAACTGGAGGTGAACACAGCCGATGGGATGCTATATGCAGGAACCTATGGCCGTGGACTCTGGGCTACGCCATTGTTCGAGCCGGTACTGGGAGTAAATACCAACAGTGTGGATAGCATGGTTGGCTTGATTCCTAATCCGGCGACAAACGAAGTTACCATTGCCATCGCGCAGCCGGTAGAAGCCGATATTCGCGTATTCGATCTAACCGGGAAGCAGGTGATCTTCCAATTGGATGTGGCGGTGGAGAACACCTATGCGCTGGACATTTCAAGTTTGAACTCGGGTGTGTATTTCGTTCGTATCAATTCAGAAATAGGAACCGTGACCAAAAAATTGATCAAGCAATAAGAGAATTTTGAAGCCCTGCCGCTAACATGAGTGCGGAAGGGATTCAGCAACAAAAATGCTTCAGCGACGCTATCGTTACTGGAGCATTTTTTTTATCTTGCGGGGCACAAACGCTATGGATTTTTCGTCAAAATTATTGGAAAATGCAGTCAACGAAGTGTCTCAACTTCCTGGTATTGGGAAGCGTACCGCGCTTCGATTGGTACTTCATTTATTGAAACAACCCAAGGATCAAACCCTGCTTTTGGCGAGCAGCCTGCAACAAATGCGGGAAGAGATCAATTTCTGTAGTAATTGCCACAATATTTCGGACACCCAAATCTGTGAGATCTGTGCCAATCCCAACCGGGATGCATCCCTGGTGTGTGTGGTCGAGGACATCCGAGACGTGATGGCGATCGAGAATACCAGCCAATACAAAGGACATTACCACGTGCTGGGAGGTAAGATATCTCCCATGGATGGTATGGGCCCCGGAGAACTCAATATCCCCACGCTGGTGGAAAAGGTGAAGAATGGATCGGTCAAGGAGCTGATTTTCGCCTTAAGTTCGACCATGGAAGGGGATACTACCAATTTCTATATCTTCAAGCAAATAGAAGACTACAACATCACAACCACCACCATCGCAAGAGGTATTTCGGTAGGAGATGAACTGGAATATGCCGATGAGGTGACCCTGGGTCGAAGCATCCGTAACCGCATACCGTTCGAGTCGTCCTTAAAAAGCTCTTAGCCCGTTGAAACTCTCCGTGATCATACTCAATTACAATGTTCGATTCTTTCTCGAGCAATGCATCATCAGTGTGGAACGAGCCCTCAAAGGGATCGATGCAGAGATCATCGTGGCCGATAACAATTCGGAAGACGATAGTTGCGAGATGGTCGCGCAACAATTTCCGAAGGTAACCCTGCAACGAAACTCTGAGAATCTTGGGTTCAGTAAGGCCAATAATCGAGCGGTGGCCATAGCCAAAGGGGAATATGTTTGTATTCTTAATCCCGATACAGCCGTGGCGGAAGATACCTTCGCCCGGGCTTTAAAATATGCCGAATCCCAATCAAAATTAGGTGCCATGGGCATTTACCTGATGGACGGAACCGGTAATTTTCTGCCCGAAAGCAAACGCAACCTTCCCACGCGACGTCGCGCACTTTGGAAGCTGCTGGGACGTACGCGTTCCAAAAAAGGCTATTACGCCAATCATCTTCGACCCCAGGATTCCGGTGCAGTGGATACCCTGGTAGGGGCATTTATGCTGTTGAAACGATCGGTGTACGAAGAAGTGGGGGGATTTGACGAAGATTATTTTATGTACGGAGAAGATATCGACCTGTCCTATAAACTGATCAAGGCAGGTTACCAGAACCATTATGTAGGGACCTTGCACATGCTTCATTACAAAGGCGAAAGTACTCGAATGGATCGTGCCTATCTCGACCGATTCTACGGAGCCATGCGTATTTTTTATGCCAAGCACTTTAAAAGTCATTTTCTGCTCAACGGCCTGGTCAACCTGGGGGTGTTTATCGCGAAACGATACCGCAGCGCAGTTACCTTCAAACGCCCTGCTACTACACCATATGCGACCGAAGTACTTGTTTTTACTGAAAGCATTCCTCTACTCAAGAAATTGTCGGAGTCTTACGAAATCCCGGTGCGCTCCGTGTCGAAAGCGGCCATGGAAAATGCGTTCTTCCGGAACAAACTGTGCGTCTTCGATATGGACTACCTTACATATGCGGAAGTGTTCACTGTTATGAGCCAAAGTAAAAACCGACAAAACAGCTTTCGTATTAAACCGCCAGGGTGTAGCTTTGTGATAGGAAGCGACCAAAGCGACCAAAAAGGAAGTGTATTAGAGCTTTAATTATCAAATTCTCAGTTTCTGCGGAATTGATAATTAAAGCTCTAATACACTTCCTTTTTGGTCGCTTTGGTCGCTTCCTATCACAAAGCTACACCCTGGCGGTTTAATACGAAAGCTGTTTTGTCGGTTTTTACTTTGGCTCAT
>JBCCHR010000095.1:0-9567 GCA_039028655.1 Bacteroidota bacterium | reverse complement strand
TTCGTTTACATTGTCCTTAATGATATTGGAAATACCAAGTTGGTGTACCAATTCGACAAAAAAACCGGTACTACTACCTTCCGATAGGGAAAACTCATAGCCCAGTCCTCCGGTTAATCCTACGTCGTTGTTCTTGATCTCGTTTTTCACCGATGAACGCCCCTGGTTGGCCCCTGCCAGAAAACTGATGTAAGGCCCGGCCATCACATACCAGTTATACTCCTGTCCAAAATGATAATTGGGTAGGGCGGCCAAAGTGATGTAATGTAGACTCAAAGTTCTTGCGGCACGTCCGTCATCGCTGGACAACTTGTCGATCACACGTCCGTTCTGATTAAAGTACACTTCTGCTTCCAGGCTTACAGCTTCAGAAAAGTAATAATCGGCAGATACCCCGCCATTCACTCCTGGCCTTAGTCGGGAATCGATCAGGTCCTGGGCCGAAACGATATTGGAGGCACTTATCCCGGCAAAAATACCGATCTCAATATCTCCAGCTTGCTGTCCAAGGCACGTCCCACTCGCAAGCAGGATAAATAAGTAAGTAAGTTTTTTCATAGGGTCTATTTAAAGGCCAAGTATTTTCTTAAGGCGTTCTTCATCAATGTCGGCTCCGGCAAAATCGTCGAAACGTTTTTGGGTAGCCTCAATAATATGGTCGCGTATGAACTTTGCTCCCTCGCGTGCTCCCTGCTCCGGGCTCTTGATCACACATTCCCATTCCATAACGGCCCATACGTCACAACCGTATTCGGTAAGTTTAGAAAATACCGTTTTGAAGTCGATCTGGCCATCGCCTGGCGAACGATATCTTCCGGCGCGATCTTTCCAGTCTCCGTATCCACCAAAAGCTCCCTTTTTCCCGTTTGGCTTGAACTCAGAATCTTTCACATGAAAGGCCTTGATAAACTCATGGTAATGGTCGATATAGGTTATATAGTCTAGCGATTGCAATACAAAATGACTAGGATCGTACAGGATGTTCACCGCTTTGTGGTTACCGGTGGCTGCCAAAAATCGCTCAAATGTTACCCCATCATGGAGGTCTTCTCCCGGGTGGATCTCGTAGCAAACTGCCACGCCATTTTCTTCAAATTCGTTGAGCAAAGGGAGCCAGCGTTTGGCCAATTCTTCAAAGCCCATTTCTACCAAGCCGTCTGGACGCTGGGGCCAGGGATGCATGGTGTGCCACAACAGCGATCCACTAAAGGTAGCATGCGCTTTCAGTCCCAGATGCTTGCTGGCACGTGCAGCACTCATTACCTGGTTTCTAGCCCATTCGGTACGCTTCTTCGGATTGTTTTTACAGTCCTCAGGAGCGAAGTTGTCAAACATCACATCATAGGCGGGATGCACAGCGACCAGTTGCCCTTGTATGTGGGTAGACAGTTCGGTGATCTCCAAGCCGTAGCTGTTCACACGGCCCTTGAGCTCGTCACAGTAATCCTTACTTTCTCCCGCCAGCGTGAGATCCATCAAGCGAGTTTCGTTGGTGGGGATCTGTATTCCTTTATAACCCAGATCTGCAGCCCATTGACACAGCCCGTCCAGGGAGTTGAAAGGCGCATGGTCATCCATGAATTGGGCCAGAAATACGGCGGGTCCTTTGATCGTTTTCATAGTCGTAACAGAGATTAAAGTTCTTTCCAGACGTTGCCTTCGCGGTGGGAAGCAACGGCTACTTCAATAAAATGCATGCCGCGAACTCCGTCGCGCATGGAAGGAAACTCGGCCGTATCGTAGTCTTGTTCACGAACCGCCTTTGCCATTCCCTTATAAATGTTGCCCATGGCGTCGAAAATGCCTTCCGGATGCCCCGGAGGCAATTTGGTGCCGTCCAGCGAAAGGGCACTGTTGTAGTCGTGACCGGGCTTCAGCGTTCGCATCGGCTGTCCGTCTTCCAGTAAGTAGAGATAGTTAGGATTTTCTTGTTCCCATTTCAATCCGGCCTTAGTGCCATAGATTGCCAGGGTGAAGTTGTTTTCCTCGCCGGTGGCGATCTGACTGGCACAGAGGACTCCTTTGACATGTTTTTTAAACCGAAGTAGGACCGTTCCGTCAATGTCCATCTGGTTGTCGTCGTACAAATGGTTGAGGTCGGCCAATACCGAGGCAATATCGGCGCCGGTAACATATTCGATCATTTGATACGCATGTACGCCGATGTCGCCAATACAGCAGCTGATCCCCGATTTTTCAGGAATCAGTCGCCAGGTCGTACTGCGTTTTTCCTTGTCGTGGATAATGGGATTGATCCATCCTTGGTAGTATTGTGCATCCACCTTTTGTATATCACCGATCACGCCTTCGGCGATCATTTTCTTCATTTGCCGGATCATGGGATAGCCGGTATAGGTATGAGTGAGCGCGAATTGTACATTGGCTTGTTTCTGAACACCCTCCAATTCGAGCGCTTCTTCATAGGTCATGGTCATGGGCTTTTCACAGATCACATGAAAGCCGGCCTCCATCAACTGTTTGGCCATTGGGAAGTGTAGAAAGTTGGGCGTAAGCACCGAGACCACCTGGATTCTTTTTGAGGGGTCCAGTTTTAATTCTTCGGAAATAAAATGGTCCAGATCGTTGTAGATCCGGTCTGTAGGAATCCCGATTTCCCTGGCAAATTCTTTGCTCACCGAAACGTCCGGGTTAAAAACGGCTCCAGTAAGTTGGTAGGCGTCGTACATACTGGCTGCTACACGATGTAGCACACCGATCAACGAATCGCCACCACCACCCAGGACGCCCCATCTAATTTTGTTACTCATATTCTTATTCCTTGTATTCTATTTTTTCGTTTTTGAAGAGTAGCGCGAACAGTACAAATACCACGGCTGCGAAAATCGCAGGGAAGATCCATACCGCACTCCAAACATGTCCGCCTTCGGCAATGAGATTGGCATCGGTGATCTTGCCGGCCACGTAGAAACCAACCAACATCCCCACTCCGTAGGTGGCCAGGGTAATAAGTCCCTGAGCCGCACTTTTAACTTTTTCTCCGGCCTTGCTGTCCGTATAGATCTGCCCCGAAACGAAGAAGAAGTCGTAACAGATTCCGTGGAGTACGATTCCCATGACAAGCATAAAGAATAGTTCTCCGGCGTTCCCGTATGCAAATAATATATAGCGCAGTGCCCAAGCCAACATCCCAACCAGGATGGTTTTCTTGAAACCGTATTTCTTGAAGAAGAACGGCAACAATAACATGAAGAGCACTTCAGAGATTTGCCCGGCGGAGGCCCAGGCCGTCGAATTTTCCACCCCACTTTCTGTGAGGAACGGGCTCAAATTTTGATAGTAAAAAGCCAACGGGATGCAAATGAGTACCGATGAAAGGAAGAAGACTAGGAAATTGCGGTCCTTTAACAACTTTAGAGCATCTAGACCCAGAATCTCGAAAATACTGAATTTAGTACCTTTCGTTAGGCTCGGCGGAGTTTTAGGAAGTGTAAAACTGAAGATTCCCAACAAGGCGGAAGCGACGGCGGTCATCAAAAAGGTGTTGGACAACATCCCCTCGCTTATATTTTCCAACGAATCCCACTTAAAGGCAAAACTAATAAGCAAACCAGCGACGATCCAACCTACGGTTCCCCAAACCCGGATGAAAGGAAATTCCTTGGTAGGGTCCTTCATTTGGTTAAAGGAAACTGAATTTACCAAGGCTAATGTTGGCATATAGGCGATCATATATCCAAGAACGTAGGGATAGAAGACCTGGAAATCGGTTGCCTGTGACATTTGGTACATCAAGAAAGCCCCGATCAAATGCAGAAAAGCCAAGATCTTTTCAGCATTAAAAAGACGATCTGCGATCAATCCAATAATGAACGGTGCAATGATGGCTCCCCAGGATTGGGTGGAGTACGCCATAGCGGTGTCGGCACCTGATGCCGAGAGGTTGTTACCTAGAAATGTGCCCATGGTAACAAACCAGCCACCCCAGATAAAGAATTCCAGGAACATCATCACGGACAACTGAATGCGGGTAATTGTTTTCATACGTAGGGTGTTTTATTTGGCTTGTTCAAGCGCTTTTATTACCAATGCTTTTGTGGCCATAATGCCTGCTGTGGGATCTGCCGTGACCTTGTCTTCGTGTTCGATCCCGATATAACCTGAAAAACCTGCGTCCTTTACGATCTGCATCATTCGGTAGTAATCGATCTCTGTTTCGTCGCCGTTCTCGTCAAACGCATTCGATTTGGCCGATACTCCGCCCGCGTAGGGCATCAACTCGGCAATGCCTTTGTAGGCGTCGTACTCCTTAATACAAGGAGCAGGTCCCCAGCGCTCTCCTCCTTCGCGTTCCACACAAAAATTACCAAAATCAGGCAAGGTGCCACAGTTGGGAAGGTTGACCGCCTCGATCACCGCCGCCACCAGGCTGGCATCGTTGGATAGCTGGGCGTGATTTTCGACCAGTATCTTTATATTTTTTGTCGCCGCATATCCGGCCAACTCCTTCAGCGATGCAACACATGCGTTGTGCCATGCTTCTACCTCATTGAGCCCAAATAGGTTTACTCGAAGTGCTTTGGCACCCAAAAGTTCGGCGCCATCCACCCAGTTCTTGTGCATTTCGATGGCTTCTTTCCTTTTTTCTTCGGAAGGATCTGCGAGCTCTCCCGCCCGGTCGATCATGATAAGCACATTTTCAACTCCGGCAGCAGCACTCCGCTCTTTCCATTGTCCGGCCAGTTTCATTACTCCATCCTTATAAGAAAGGGAGTCGTCCAATTCGTACAATTGATCCACGTATTCCACCCCTTCGAATCCGAGTTTTTTGGCGTAGTCGGCAAAATCCATAGCATCCATCGTACCATTTTTAATTGGAAGGTGAACAGACCACTGGGCCAGGGAGTATTTGTATGGTGATTCGGTGTTGGTTTCGGTCATGGTTTCTGTGGTGCTTTTCGCGGTTTCTTTTTCTTTTTTTTCTGAATTATTGCAGGAAATAACCAGCAGACAGAGCAGTAATAGGGATGATAGTGTTCTCATAAATTAGTTGATCAGTTTTTGACTATAGAACGATTGCACTATAGGAGGTTGTAAGGTAGCCAATTTTTGAAATAAAAGCAGGAGTTCGTATTGTGGATTATCATATTCGCAAACGAAAACGTTTTCGGCTGCGGATGCCGTTCTTTTGGGAAGCCTTTTTTGTAAAATCGGAAAAATTAATAGACATTAGAGGATGCCTAAATGGAATATTGACCAATGCAAGTCAAACTTCAGAAGTAACCAATAGATATTCAATTCAAAAAACAAATTAAACGCAATGGCAAAGCAAGATGTTACATACGACGCGATCGTAGTGGGTTCAGGGATTAGTGGCGGCTGGGCGGCAAAGGAACTCTGCGAGAACGGACTAAAAACCCTGGTACTCGAAAGAGGCCGCATGATAGAACATATTAAGGACTATCATACCATGAATATGGATCCCTGGGAGTTCGAGTTCAAAGGACAGCTTCCCCAGGAAGAAGTGGCAAAACAATTGAAGCAAAACCGTACCGGTTATACCACGGATGAGGCACACAGGCATTTCTTTGTGAACGACCTGGATCATCCTTACAACGAGACCAAGCGTTTCGACTGGATGAGAGGCTACCATGTGGGTGGACGTTCCTTGGTTTGGGGGCGACATAGTTATCGGTGGAGTGACATCGATTTTGAAGCCAACAAGAAAGAAGGGATCGCCGTAGATTGGCCGGTTCGTTACGAAGATATTGAGCCCTGGTATTCCAAGGTGGAAGAATTCATCGGAATAAGCGGAGAAGCATTGGGATTACCACAACTTCCCGATAGTAAGTTTTGCCCGCCCATGGAACTCAATTGTGTGGAGGAAGACTTGCGGGAGAATATGAAAGAGAGTTTCGACGACGGAAGAGTGCTTACTGTAGGGCGCGTAGCGCACATCACTGGAGATCAGACTTTTGAGGGTCGGGCCAATTGCCAATTCAGGAACCGCTGTATGCGCGGATGCCCATTTGGAGGATATTTCAGTAGTAATTCATCGACATTGCCGGCTGCCGAGCGAACCGGGAACCTTACCATCAGGCCTCACTCCATCGTGAGTAAAGTAATCTACGATGAAGCCACCGGAAAAGCCTCGGGTGTCGAAGTAATCGATGCGGAAACGAAAGAAAAACTGGTGTTCAAAGCCAAAGTGATCTTTTTATGCGCTTCGGCAATTGCCAGTGCCAGCATATTGATGCAGTCTACCAGCGAACGCTTTCCAAACGGAATGGGGAACGATAGTGGCGAATTAGGGCACAATATCATGGACCACCATTTCAAAGCAGGGGCCTGGGCAACGGTGAACAAGTTTGAAGATAAGTATTACAAGGGAAGACGTCCCGGTGGAATCTATTTGCCGAGGTTTAGAAATCTCGGAGGAGATACCGATCAGAAGAACTACAAACGAGGTTACGGATATCAAGGTGGTGCTAGTAGATCGCACTATGAAGAAATGGTGGCCGAACTGGGCTATGGAAAAAACCTCAAAGATGCGGTGGTAAAGCCTGGAAAATGGAGGATGCTTCTCTTAGGATTTGGCGAATGCCTGCCGTATCACGAAAACAAAATGACCCTCGATTACGATAACTTGGATCAATGGGGGCTACCTACAGTGACCTTCGACGTAGAATGGAAGGAGAATGAATATGAAATGCGAAAGGACATGGTGCAACAAGCGGTAGAGATGTTTGAAAAAGCGGGCTACGACGATATCGAGCCATGGGACGATCCGGGAGCACCGGGTCTTGGGATCCATGAAATGGGAACGGCCCGAATGGGGCACGACCCAGAGACCTCTGTTTGTAACAAGCACAATCAATTGCATGCCGTTCCCAATGTGTATGTAACCGATGGCTCCTTTATGACCTCGGCCAGTTGTGTAAATCCATCACTAACCTATATGGCTTTTTCGGCACGTGCCGCAAATCATGCCGCTCAACAACTTAAAAACGAAGCCTAATGAAAAGAAGAGAAGTTTTAAAGAGTTTAGGATTGGGTGCAGGAGCCCTCGTGGCAACGCCCACCATTTTGAGCCTTTTGCAGAGCTGTACCAACGAGCCGGAGTTTAATCCTCTTTTCCTTTCCAAAGGTGAAGGGCATGCGCTAAGACGAATTGTAGATTTGATCATTCCAAGCGACGATCAAGTACCCGGAGCCGTTGATGTAGGAGTGCATAGCTTTATCGACTCCTATTTCAATTCGGTATTGGAACCCGAAGGACAGGCGTTTGTGCGTACGGGCTTTACCGTGCTGGCCAACAAGTTCCGAAGTACCTTTGAAAAAGAATTGGAAGCAGGGAAACCAAAGGAGTTTGATCAGTTACTTATCCAATATCTCAAGACAACGAAGGAAGAACAGAAAGCATACCAGGAGAAAATGGGTGAGTTCATGGCGGCTATGGCCGAAGATCCCAATGCCGTACCCGACGAAGATGCAGGGATGTTCTCCCTGCTTTCGGCAGTTCGGGATATGACTATTTGGGGCTGGAAGTCCAGTGAGGAAATAGGAAAAAACGTATTGTGGTACGATCCGGTGCCTGGGGTACAAAGGGGTTGTATTCCTCTTTCAGAAGCCGGCAATGGAAATGTCATGGCACTCTAACTAGAAGTTATGAAACGAAGACAATTTATTCAAAAGGGAGCCCTTACAGGTTCCCTTTTGTCGTTAGGAGGCACTGCCTTGGCTGGGGAAGTATTTTCTTCTGAAGAAAGTGTTGAAGGCCAGAATCAATTCAATTTAAAATATGCCCCGCACGATGGCATGTTCAAGGCGCACGCCGGGGACTCGATTGTGAGTCAGCTAGAATTTATGGCCGATCAGGGTTTTACTGCATTCGAAGATAATGAGATGCGCCATCGACCGTTGGAAGAGCAAAAAAAGATGGCCGAGGTGATGGAAAAACGAGGTTTGCAAATGGGGGTGTTTGTCGCGCATACCATTTACTGGAAAGAACCCAACCTGGCCAGTGGCAAGCCCGAATGGCGAGCCGAATTCCTGGACGAGATCAAAAAGGCAGTCGAAGTGGCCAAGCGAGTTAATGCCAAATGGATGACTGTAGTGCCGGGACATGTAGACCTTCGGTTACATCCCGATTATCAAACCGCTCATGTGATCGATACTTTAAAGTATGCCAGTGAGATTCTTGAACCGCACGGATTGGTCATGGTGCTGGAACCGCTCAATTTCCGAAATCATCCGGGATTGTTCCTGGCCGAGTCTCCCCATGCCTATCAGATATGCAAAGCAGTGGAAAGCCCGTCGTGTAAGATCCTGTTTGATATTTACCACCAACAGATACAGGAAGGAAACTTGATTCCTAATATGGAGGCCTGTTGGGACGAGATCGCCTATTTTCAGATAGGGGACAATCCAGGACGAAATGAACCCACCAGCGGAGAGATCAACTACAAGAACGTATTTAAATACATCCACAGCAGAGGATTCAAGGGAATTTTAGGAATGGAGCACGGGAATTCTATGGACGGTAAAAAAGGCGAGCAACGAGTGATCGATGCCTACAAAGAGGTGGACGCTTTTCTATAGCGGTCTCAAAATTTCCGGTAAACGAAGGGTTTACTCGACGATGAATTTCCCTTTCATGGTGGCCCAGTGGCCTGAGAAACTACACAGGAAATCGTAGGTGCCGGCAGCCGGTGCCACAAAAGTAACCTTGGTAGTTTGTCCACCGCCAATCATTTTGGTATGTGCGATCACGTCTTGGCCGTTATTAGGGATCCAGTCGCTGTCCTTGCCTGCCAGGGTTGCTGCCTGACCAAAGGCTGCCAGATCCACACCTTGTTTCAGCAAAACAAAATTGTGCCCCATAATTAGGAGTTCCTGCTTGCCCACATGACGCAGCGTAAGGGTCACTTCCTGTCCAGCTTTCACTCGAATCTCGTTTTTATCAAATTGCATCAGGTCGTTACCGGTAATGCCAATATTCACCGCATTGGACGATTCCTTTTTCTTGGTTTCTGTAGTTCCGATGGTAACCGATTTCTTCTCATCTTTCTTCTCTTCTCCTCCGCCGCCACAGGCCAGAAACAGGGTTACCGATAGTAGCATAAAAAAGTACTTGACAAATTTCATAGATCCTTATTTTTCGTTTAAAAATTCCAGGGTTCGCAATTCGCTATAGTAGTGCTTGTTGCTTTGATGAAACCCTACATGACCCCCATGTTTTGGGGTTTCAAGATAGATATTTTTTGACTGGGAAGCAAGGTCGTTAGGATAACATTTGGGAGAAAGAAAGGTGTCGTTCAACGCATTGAGAATAAGGACCTGTGTGCTCACATTGGGTAAGAATTGCAGGCTGCTGTTTTTTTCATAATAGTCCCAGGCACTGTCAAAACCATGTGCGGGAGCGGTGTAGATCGTATCGAAATCGAAGAGCGAACGAATGCGCCGTAGATCAGTGCTGTTCATCTTTTCCGGAAATTGCGACATCTTTGCTTTAAATTTCGAACGAAGGCCTAGTAAAAAACTGGTTCGATAGATCCAATTTTGGGTTTGCTCCAGCTGTTCGAGCGATCCCTTTAGACTGAGTGGGCT
>JBCCHR010000094.1:0-9627 GCA_039028655.1 Bacteroidota bacterium | reverse complement strand
CGACTGCGCCGGCACGGGTCAAGATGGCGAGCATCGAGCCGGCGTTCCGATGCCAAACCCCCGATTCGTCGATCCTGGCGACGGCACGGTCATCGACAACGCCCTGGGAGGTCGAGGTTTGTCGAAGGGCTACCTGAATCGTCCGGAACTCACCGCTGAGAAGTTCGTGAAGCATCCATTCATTCCCGATCAGGTACTTTATCGAAGTGGAGATCTGGCTCATTGGACTACCAATGGGGAACTGCAGTTCAATGGCAGGCGGGATCACCAGGTAAAGATCAAAGGCTTCAGGATCGAACTGGGAGAGATCGAGTACCACCTTAACCAACACCACAAGGTAAATCATGCAGTGGTACTGGTAACCGAAAACTCTCAGGACCGCTATCTGGAGGCGTACCTCACCGGAACGACCGATCTCAATGTTCAAGAGCTCAGAAGTTATCTTTCTCAGCAGCTACCAGACTATATGATCCCGTTGGAATTCCATTCGCTCGAAGCTTTTCCATTGAACAAGAATGGAAAGATCGATACCGCGCAATTACGAAACATAAACAATAAAATAGATGCGACCGCTGCATCCTACGTAGCACCAAGAAATGACACAGAAAGGGAGATCGCCGCCATTTGGAAAGAGGAATTTAATTTGGACCAAGTGAGTATAGAGACCAGCTTCTTCGATCTGGGTGGCGACTCCATTCGTGCTATACGAGTACTGAGTAAAATGAACAAGGTACTGGGCCAGAAGCTTGAAGTGGCGGATATTTTCGAACATCCTTCCATACAGGAATTGATCGAAAATACCGAGCGACCCGACGACCTGATCAACGATTCACTGAAGCATGAAATATCAGAACGCCTGGACGCCTATCGCGAAGAAGCGGTTACTGTTGAAGGCGTGCAAGATGCCTACCCCATGAGCGACATCGAGATCGGGATGTGCTATTCCTATATCGCCAACCAGGGGACAGGGGTGTACCATGATCAATTCGTGTACCCGGTCGATCTTAGTGGATTTGATCGCAATGTTTTCAAAAAGGCTCTGGATCTCATGATCCAGAAGCACGAGGTCATGCGTGCCGCTTATGAATTGGATAAGTTTTCTGTGCCGATGCGATTGATCTACGAAACGGTCGAACCAAAGATCGAATACAGCTCGATCACCAATCTGAATGCTGCCGAGCAACAAAAGCACATCGAAGATTTTATGAGCAAAGAACGCAGCGATTCTCATTTCGATTGCACAACACCCGGAATGTGGAAAATGACCATTTTCGAATTGAGTGAGCAACAACACTTTATGGTCTTCCAGTTTCACCATGCCATTATCGATGGATGGAGCAGGGCTTCGTTCATAACAGAGCTCAACAATACCTATTACCAACTGCAGAAGGACGATGAGTTTCTTCCGGAGGCATTGGAGATCGGATACAAGGATTTCATTTTGGAGCAGGAATACCTCAAGGCAAGTACCCAGGTAGACGATTTCTGGCGATCCTACTTGTCGGATTACGAGCGACTTTCTTGTTTTACTGAAACCATCGAGCGAGAAAATACGATGACCCGCATTGATGGACCTCTTTACGAACGATTGGTGGCTTTTTGCGCTCGCAATGAGGTGAAGCTGCAGACAGTGCTTCATACGGCCTACCTGTTCACCTTGTCTCGACTGAGCTATGAAAGTGATCTGCTTACCGGTTACATTACCAGCGGCAGGCCCGTAGCCGAAAGAGGTGACGAGATCGCAGGTTGTTTTCTGAATACGGTACCTTTCCGTTGCGAGATCGGAAACGAATCGCTCTTGCAACTTGTGAGAAAAGTGGAGGCCGGATTAACAAGCCTAAAACGTTTTGAGAATCTTAGTTTGGCTGAGTTGCAGGCTCGATTTTCTTCGGAAGCAAATAGTGAGAATCCTTTTTTTGATAGCTTCTTCAATTTTACAGATTTCCACATTTACGAGGATGCGCTTACCTCAGATGGTGCTCCATCTGAAACACTCGACGTTGGAAACTTTGAGCTCACCAACACCTATTTGGATGTGTCGGCCGCCCAGGGGGAGGACCGAATCTCGGTCTATTGGACCCGAAAGCGTGCCTTAAGTTCTCATAAAACGAATCAAGATCTCAGTAGCATATTCCTTGCGTTTGTCGACCAGTTACTTGCCCAGCCTAACGAACCTCTGGCTGCGGTGTCTTATCTCACCAGTGAGGAGCAAACCCTGTTGGACGCGCTTACCCAAACAACGGTTGCCCTTCCGGAGGAGGAGACTTTCTTAGACCTTTTCCGCGCAAGAACTGAAGAACAACCCGAATCGACTGCAGTGATCTTCAACGGAACGGTGCTTACCTATACCGAATTGGATCAGTTATCTACGCAATTTGCTTCCTATTTAATTAAGGAACACAACATAAAGCCCGGAGCTATAGTAGGGATCGAACTTCCACGAAACGAATGGTTGATCGTCGTGATGCTGGGTATTATCAAAGCAGGTGCCGCCTATGTGCCATTGGATAAGAATTATCCACAAAAAAGAAAGGATTTTATCGCACAAGACACCCAATACGTTCTCTGTGCGAACGAAATCATTGTTGAGGACTTCCGTGCCAAGTTGGCTAAATTTGAAAGCAACCAATTGGAAGTTGCGGTGTCACCAGGAGATCTGGCTTACATCATCTATACGTCCGGTAGTACGGGAGTTCCCAAAGGAGTGCTACTAAGACATTCCAATTTATACTCCCTGTTGCACCAATTGGACGTGCAGTATGGCTATGAAGACGCCGAGAAGATCGCGGTAACCACCAACATCACGTTTGATATTTCGGTGCTTGAGATCTTTGGCGGACTAAGCCAGGGAAAAACGTTGGTTGTGTTTGGCGATGATGATCTGGAGAACGATATCAGCCGTTTCATCAGCAAGCTTCAGAAAGAGGCCGTTGATGTGCTACAGGCTACTCCCACCCGGTTTGGGCTTATCAAGGAGGCGGTATTTGGCGGAGAATTACCCGATCTGAGACATCTCATACTGGGGGGAGAACCCATACCGCAAAGCATCTTTGAGAAATTGGCTTCGAACCCTTCCTTGAACGCGATCAACGGATACGGTCCTACCGAAACCACAGTATACAGTAGTTATAAGAAACTTACCGATGCTCCCGAGGTAACCATCGGTAAGCCTTTACACAACGAACAATTGTATATACTGAACAGCCATTTGCAGCGGCAAGGCGTTGGAGTGGTTGGAGAATTATGCATTAGCGGTCGCGGCCTTTCGTCCGGCTATCTGAATCGACCCGAGATCACAGCCGAACGATTTGTCCCGAACCCATTCCAACCTGGCGAAATGTTGTACAAGACAGGAGATCTGGCCAGGATATTGCCTTCCGGAGAAGTGGATTATGTGGGTAGAAATGATGATCAGGTAAAGATTCGTGGAATTCGGATCGAGCTTCAGGATATCGAACACCAACTCGGCACCCATCCATTGATAGATTCAGTGGTGGTACTCGCCGCGGCGGTTACCGACGGTAAGGAGTTGGTAGCTTTTATTACTTCCGAAGAAAACATTGAAGCCGAAGATTTAAGAGCCTACCTCATGGAACAATTACCGCAGTATATGATTCCAAGTCGGTTTGTACAGGTAGCAGCTATCCCGCGAAGCCATAGTGGCAAGGTGGATAGAAAAAAACTATTGGAGATGAATCGGATCGAGATGGAGACTGTCGTCGATGTGGAACCTCCAAAAGACGAGATGGAAGCTGGTTTGTTGGATATCTGGAAAGTATTGTTAGAGAAGGAGCATTTAGGGGTCACGGACGACTTTTTCGTGGTGGGTGGTAACTCGCTCAAAGCTATTTCCTTCCTGGGGAAAGTGAATCAGACCTACTCGGTGGAGATCACCCTGGCCGATCTGTTCAAGTACTCCAATATTCGTGAGCTCGCCGTCTGTGTTCAGAATAAAAAATGGCTTGACGATGCAACTGAAATTGAAAACGAGAACGAGGTTATCCTTTAGAACGAGCAATCAATATGGAACAATTATTAGCATCACTTAGAGAAGAAAAGATCAAGATATCCTTAAAGGGTGACGATCTTAAAATACGCTTTGATGGCGCGCAAATTCCTGAGCACCTACTGGAAGCCTTACGTCAAAATAAGGAGGAGTTGGTGAGCTATCTCAAAGAGCATCGCAGCACCAAAAACATGACAATTCCTAAAGTAGCCGAGCAATTGGATGGTTACCCGTTGTCATCGGCGCAATCCAGCATGTGGGTGATTTGCCAGATGGAGGAAGCCTCCGTTGCTTACAATATGTCGTTTTCCCTCGCCATGACCATCGAAAATGTGCCCTTTTTCCGGCGAGCAGTGGACGATGTGATCGATCGACATGAAGCACTGCGTACCCTTTTCAGAGCGAACGACGAAGGACTACCAAGACAGTGGATCCTCGACCGGAAGGAACTTGATATGGAGGTTCGCGTAGTGGATTTTCGCGATGAGGAAGACAGGAAAGCTAAAGCACGTGCTTTCAGCAATCAGGATGCGATCCGACCATTCGATCTTGAGAAGGGTCCATTACTTCGCGCCTATCTGCTTCAATTGGGAGAGAACGAATTCCTGTTCTATTATTGTCTGCACCACATTATTTGTGACGGTTGGTCGATGGATGTATTGGCCGCAGATGTGATGGGGCGCTATCAAAACTACCTGGACGGTACGCAACAGGAATGGCCGCCTCTGGCCATTCAGTATAAAGATTATGCTTGTTGGCAACAGGACCGGCTGCTCAACGGCGAGTTGAACCGTCAAAAAGACTATTGGATCGACAACCTCCGTGGAGAACTACCAATGTTGGATCTGCCTACCACCAGGAATCGACCTGCGATAAAAACATTTGTCGGTGAGAGTATGGCCATGCAACTACCATCGAAGGTGGTTGCCAGGCTAAATGCCCTGGTCAAGGACAAAGGAGGCAGTTTGTTCATGGCGTTCCTCACTGGATTACAGACATCTTTGTCATTTTATACCGGGGAGACCGATATCGCGGTAGGGACACCCGTTTCGGGAAGGGTGCATCGGGATCTGGAACCACAAATAGGTTTCTATTTGAATGTTCTGGTTATGCGTTCCGAGATCTCTTGGGACCGTTCTTTCAAAGAACTTTACAACGAACTAAAGACCCGAATGATCCAAAATCTTGAACACCAGGATTATCCGTTTGACCAATTGGTAAACGATTTGGAGATACCGCGTGATGTAAGTCGGAGTCCCATGTTTGACGTGTTGATGGATTATCATGGGAAGACGGATCCGGTCATATCCCAAGATACGAATGAACGTGTGGATTTGGGGAAAGTGAATGTGAAGTACGATCTGGAATTCCACCTCTACGAGGTTGGTAATGATATACAATTGGTATTAAATTTTAATTCCGATGTGTACGAGCGTAGCACCATCGAAGGCTTTGTGGATTACTACCTGAGGTTGATGGAACGAATGGATTTCGGGCAACCTTTACAAACCTACCAAGGGCTGAGTGAAGTCGACATTGCCTTCCTTGATTCTCACTCGGTTGGTGAAGACCAGCCTTTGGAATGGACCAATTTGTTGAAGGGGTTCGATCTTCAAGTACAGCGAAACCCCGAGCGAACGGCCATTAATTACCAAAAGGAATCATGGAGCTATGCCAAATTGGAACAGTATTCCAATCAGCTGGCTAATGGACTCATCCACGACTATGGAGTGACGCCTGGGCAGGTGGTTGCCATACATTTTGATACCAATCCCTGGACCGTGGTCACTATTCTGGCCATACTCAAAGCAGGGGCTGCGTATTTGTATGTGGACACCTCTTTGCCCGAAGAAAGAAAGAAGTACCTGCTTGAAGATTCGGGAGCATTGCTTGTGATCACCGAAACCAGCCACCTATTCGATCTAAATGACTACGAAGGGACATTGTGTTCGATCGATGTCGAATTCAATCCGCAGTGGGCCACCTACGCAGTGAATAAAGCTACACCGGACGGCGCAGCGTACCTGATCTATACCTCCGGTTCTACCGGGAAACCAAAGGGAGTGACGGTTACCCATTATTCACTGAGCAACTACCTGCAATGGGCAGCCAAGCATTATTCCGAAGAAGGAAAACTATCGCTCCATTTTGGACTATTCACCACCCTGGGATTCGACCTCACGATCACCAGTTTGTATGTACCCTTGATTACGGGTAATTCTCTCACCATAATTGACTCGGAAGACGTGGTCGACCAACTGAAACACCATTTTAACGGAACAATGACTGCTATCAAGCTCACGCCGGCACACATAGGACTCATTCCTAACCTGGGATTAAGTGAAACAGAAGTCGAGGTAGCTGTTGTGGGAGGCGATGTATTACAACCGTATCACGTCGATCTATTGCGATCGCTCAATCCGTCCATGCGCATTTACAATGAGTATGGCCCTACCGAAGCTACCGTGGGATGCATCGTCCAACGCGTGAAACCTCAACAGGACACCATACGCATTGGGAAACCCATCCAGAATATGAGCGCCATTATTTTGAATTCGCAGTTGCAACAAGTTCCTCCGGGAGTCGCCGGTGAGCTCTATTTGGCTGGTGCCGGGTTGGCCCAAGGCTATCACGGGCAACCGATTCTCACCAACGAGCGTTTTCTTGAATGGAATGGTCAACGCGTCTACAAAACCGGAGATCGTTGTAAATGGCTGGAGGATGGCACCATGCTGTTTGAAGGACGAACCGACGACCAGGTGAAAATCCAGGGATATAGGATAGAGCCTGGTGAGATCGCCAATCGAATAATTGAAAAACCCTCCGTTCAAGACGCGGTGGTGTTGAGCAGACCAGATTCGCGAGGAGGGCAGGAACTTGTTGGATATGTGGTATCCAATTCCGAAGAAAACACCGCTGCCCTAAGAGCCTTTTTGCAAGACCGTTTGCCGGCATATATGATCCCTTCTCATTTTGTTTCTGTTGAATCCATTCCGCTGAACAACAACGGCAAGGTCGATAAAAGAACCCTGGAAGCAATCTCCGGGTCGCAACTGGAGGCAGGTATTGTCTATGTGGCACCGGAAGACAACATGGAACAAAGGATCTGTGAGATCTGGAGCGGAGTGTTGGCGGATCGTGAGATCGGTAGAAATCATGATTTCTTTCTGTTGGGTGGTAACAGCCTGTTGGCGATTCGACTCATTAACGCCTATCAGAAGGAATTTCATGTGAAGGTCACCCTCACAGAGATCTTTACCAAGAGCACAGTATTGGACCACAAGGAACTGCTTACTTCCAAGATTGAACAAAAACAAGAAGAGATCGAGACCCTGGAGTTCTAATCCCCATTCATTAACAATAAAATACAAGCAATAGTTGCTCGCACCGCCAGGGGACCAGCACTTACGCTCGCATACAATATCATGATTACTATCGACGTACATACCTTACTGAACCAATTGGAAGGATTGGGATGTCGCCTTTATCTCGACGGTGAGCATCTAAAATTGGATGCACCACGTGGTGTGGTCACTCCGGAAATTCAGGAGGAGATCAAGGCTATGAAACCGGAGCTGATGCAGTACCTGGCCGAGCATGCCGGGGATCATTCGTTCATTCCTGAAGTTCGCTCCATGGAGACCTATCCGGTTTCTTTGGGACAACGCCGACTCTGGATATTGAGCCAGTTTGAAAATGCGAGCGTTACGTATAACGTACCTATTACCATTGCCCTTAATGGTAGTTACCACATAGAAAACTTCCGGAAGGCCATTCATGCGGTTATCGAGCGTCATGAGGTTCTGCGAACCGTATTTGTGTTGGATGAGAACAACGAACCCCGCCAAAAGGTCTTACCATTGGCAGATCTCGGATTTGAATTGATCTACAAGGATTATTGCGACATCGAGGAAGGGGAGGCGAAAGCGCATCAGGAAAACTATGAAGATTCGTTGATTCCGTTCGACCTGCAGCACGGTCCCGTCTTGAGAGCTGTGCTCACCCAAGTCGCTGAAGAACAGTTTGTATTCTACTACAATATGCATCATATGATCAGTGATGGCTGGTCCATGGATGTGTTGGCCAAAGACCTTTTTGCTTATTACCAATACTACCAGAATGATCTTCCGCATGGACTCGAACCGCTTCGAATTCAATATAAGGATTACGCGGCCTGGCAGCTTGGACAAATGGATCGGCCTGAATTCCGTGCGCATCGTGACTACTGGATGAATGTGCTTTATGGCGATCTACCATTACTCGAATTACCATCCCAACAATTACGGCCCAAAGTAAAAACGTACAACGGTCGTAGTTTGGGAGCTTTTCTCTCACCTCAGGTAACCGAAGGACTTCATGCATTGAGTCGTTCCTACGGCGGTAGTTTATATATGACTTTAGTTGCCGTTTGGAAGGTGTTGTGCTACAAGTATACAGCGCAACGGGATATCATTATTGGTAGCCCTATCGCTGGTCGCGAACATCCCGACCTGGAAAATCAGATCGGATTTTATGTGAATACCCTTGTGCTTAGGAACGAGATTCACCCAAAGGACACCTTCTGTGCCTTCTGTAAGCAGGTAGCAGCGCGTACACTGGAAGCCTATTCGCATCAGGAGTATCCTTTCGACCGTTTGGTGGAAGATCTGGACATGGAGCGGGATATGAGCAGGACGCCTATTTATGATGTAGCCATCACGATGCAGGAGCGTAGGGATAATGGACAAACCAATGCGCATGACACGTTGGCCAATGGAGCCATCTACGACTATGGAGAAGCATTTTCCAAGTTCGATGTTCACCTCACTTTCGAGGAAAGAGCAGGAGGCGTTCACTTTAACGTGGTGTACAATACCGATATCTACGACACCACATTAATAGAACAGCTTATGATGCACTACCAAGCGATTGCCGACGTAGTGATCGAAAGTCCAAAAGTAGCGATCAAAGACATCGACTATCTCACACGAAAGGAGAAAACGAGTCTGATCTCATCGTTCAACTCTTCCGGTGTGTGCTATCCCTCTGCGGCCACCATTGTTTCCATCTTTGAGGAACAGGTGTCCAAATATCCGGAGCAGGTAGCCGTTTGCTACGACAATACTGAATTAACGTATTTGGAGTTGCACCGCAAATCCAATCAGTTGGCACATTATCTCATGAGCTGTGGTTTGGAGAAGGAAACCTTTGTTCCGCTATGCCTTGATCGTTCTGTCGATATGATCATAGCGATCCTGGCGGTGCTCAAGGCAGGGGGAGCCTATGTACCGGTAACACCGGAAACTCCCAGGGATCGGTTAGCTTTTATTGCTGAAGACACACGGGCAGGTCTCGTGGTTGGACACAGCACCCACGAACCCTTGTTTCCTGGTCTCAAGTTTGTGGCCATGGACCGGTTCGAGTACACCGATTACTCTGAAGATACCCCTGACGTGAAGTTGGCGCCCGATCAATTGGCGTATGTTATTTACACCTCCGGTACCACAGGTAAGCCGAAAGGTGTACTCATTCCTCATAGTAATGTGGTACGACTACTGTTCAACGAGGCCGATCTGTTCGATTTTACTTCAGACGATGTCTGGTGCATGTTCCATTCATATAGCTTCGATTTTTCGGTTTGG
>JBCCHR010000093.1:0-9686 GCA_039028655.1 Bacteroidota bacterium | reverse complement strand
GCGTAGTTTTCTCCACAGAAATGGCAGTTTTATCAAACTTCATCTTCCCGGCTCCTGTTTCAATTACACAGGTACCATCATCATTCAGTTCGAGAACTTTGCCATGCAGTCCACCATTGGTGATCACCTTCATTCCTTTTTTAAGTTCTCCATAGAACTTCTTCTCCTGCTTCATCTTCTTTCGCTGCGGTAATACTATAAAGAATATAATGAATACCGAGAAAAGGAGTAAGGGGCCTAAGAGTTGATCCATATGTTGCCTCTCTTATTTTGTCTGGATAGGAGACCCGGTAGTAGCACCTTCTTTAGGCTTCACAAAAGCCTTGATCTTAACAGTTTCCTTTCCGGCCTTCGTATTGGCAGTAATAGTTACTGTCTTGCTTACCTGGTTCTTACCACTTCCGTTGAATTTAACCAACATCTCTCCCGATGCACCTGGTGCAACTGGCTCTTTGGTAAATTCTGGTACGGTACATCCACAGCTACTCTTTGCATCTACGATCACAAGGTCGGCATCTCCTGTATTGGTAAAAGTAAACACGTGCTCCTGTGGTGCTCCCTGGTCGATGGTTCCAAAGTCGAACTCTGTCTCAGAGAAGGTCATCACCGGATACTTACCGGATTCTGCATCACGTTCTGCAGCCGCCGCTACATTTTCTTCACTTACTTTATCTGTGGCATTCTCTTTACACGAAGTAAAAGATACCAATGCTACAGCTGCTAATATTAAAAACGTTTTTTTCATGGTATTTAATTTGAATTAAAGAGAGGCTAAAATAGCCATTTTTTTGAATTTATCGAAGACCGCGACCAATTTTGTGTAAATTTTCACTTGCTGTTAAATCCTTCACCAATTTATCCAGTATTCCGTTGATAAACAGGCTACTCTTGGGCGTGGAGTACTCTTTGGAGATCTCCAGATACTCGTTGATCGTCACTTTCACGGGGATGCTTGGGAAGTACATGAATTCGGCAATTCCCATTTTAAGAATGATCATATCCAGACCGGCAATTCGCTCCTTGTCCCAGTTGGGAGTTTTTCCATCGATCATTTCAGAGAGGGTATCATCGTTCAGGATTACCTTTTTGAGTAAAGAATCACTGTATTTTTCATCCTCTTCGTTCTTGAATACCCCGGGTACGAAGGCCTTGTGAGCGCTTTGCTCGGAGATCTTATCAAGCATCTTCACGATGGAGGTATTCACCAATGGAAAGTCGTCCACCCAGGTAAGTCGATGATCCTCGATATACTCGTACAACTTGTCATTGGGGGCAATCAATTCCTTGTACAATTTCAATACAAAGTCCCTGTCATCCTTAAAGGTAGGAGTTTCATTGGCCAGGTAGGCCTGATACCAATCCTGCTCCTTCAATGCGTTGAAGAGTAAGGTGACGTATTCGTCGTCCTGTTCCCAATTTTTTAATTTTTTCTGCTGAAGATACTCTTGCAGCGCCTTATTGTTGGCGAGCAACGCAATTACTTTATTGTCGATAAAGGCTCGGCTGGGGTTCTTCTCTGAAGGTGTGGCCAGGTATTTTTGTTGCGATTTCTGAAGAAAATTATCGGCGTGATCCCGAAGCGAGATCAGTAACTGAAGCAACAGAGCGTGCAACTCCTGCATCTGACTAATGCTGTACCGTAGAAACTTTCCCTGTTTATCGAGTTCAGTGTCCTCGCTTTGGTAAAAAGCATATAACGACTGTAATACTTTAACTCTTATATGTCTTCTGGTAAGCATATCCGAAAAGAACTTTAAAACTATTGAAACGCCAATTTACTGCGTTGTGGCCGTGCAAAGATATACAAAAAACCGACTACTGGTTCTCGTTCTTCCGGGCTTCGATACGAGACTGAGCGATCGAGAGCGCCGCCTCGTGGGTGGTCACATTCTTGGTCTCGGCCTCCGTGAGAATCTCCAAGGTGGTTGTGTAGATGTTCTCGGTTTTACGCATGATCTCCTGCCGCCCGTAGTTCTCCAATTCGGCATAGACATTAATAATACCTCCGGCGTTGATCAGGAAATCGGGGGCGTACACAATGCCCCTGTCCTTCAATAAACTTCCGTGAACATGCTCATCGGCCAATTGGTTATTGGCAGCACCGGCGATCACCTTCGCCTGCAATAGGTGAATGGTGTCGTTATTAATGGTAGCACCCAACGCACACGGAGCATAGATATCCATCGGCTCTGCGTACAGGTTATTGCCTTCATAGATCTTCACATTGTACTTGTCACGCACTTCCTCCAATCGATCGCGGTGGATATCACTGATGTATACGTCCGCTCCTTCATCGTGCAGGTGCTCTACCAAAGCCTCTCCCACATTTCCAATACCTTGAACATACACAGTTTTGCCTTCCAACATGTCCGAACCAAACTTGTACTTGGCCGCAGCTTTCATTCCCATGAACACCCCATAGGCGGTGATAGGAGAAGGATTTCCGGCACCTCCCTTTTCCTCCGAGATACCTGTTACATAAGGGGTTACAGTGCGAACACGGTCCATATCCTCGGTGGCCATCCCCACATCCTCGGCGGTAATATATTTGCCGCCCAGGCTGTGAACGAACTCACCAAACCGCAGCATGAGCTCCGGGGTCTTTTCGGTTCTGGAATCTCCAATGATCACGGCCTTTCCTCCACCCAGGTTCAAGCCGGTGATGGCGCTTTTAAAGGTCATCCCCCTGGAGAGGCGCAACACATCATTTAGGGCTTCCCATTCGGTAGCATAATTCCACATCCGGGTACCTCCCAAAGCAGGTCCTAATACGGTATTGTGAATTCCAATTATTGCTTTTAAACCTGTATCTTTGTCGTTGCAAAAAACAATTTGCTCGTGATTGTCAAAGGACAGTTGGCCAAAAACCGGGGCGATCTTTTTTAGTTCATTCCCACTAATAACATCAGTCATCATAGCATATAGATTTGAGAATCTTTTAATCTCGGTATGCAAAATTACTCGAATATTGAAGATTTCTCAAAATAAAATCTTAAAATCGATCAATTGTTCATAAGTTTTCACTTCCTATGAAAGAACTCCGTTTCCTTAACCAATTCTTTTTCAAGTACAAATGGAAGTTGCTTTTTGGACTGATGATCACGGCCATTGCCACCATATTTCGAATTGTTGTACCTGCCAAGATCGGCGATTCGGCCGATGCCATCAAACGCAAGCTCGACGGCGAGATCAGCCAGGAAGCCCTCAACTCCGAATTGCTCGACAACATCCTCCTCATATTGGGTGCAGCGATCCTCTCTGCCTTTTTTACCTTTCTCATGCGGCAAACCATCATTGTGGTGTCCCGATATATCGAATTCGACCTAAAGAACGTGGTTTTCCAACAGTACGAACGCCTGTCGCTCAGCTTCTACAAGAAAAACCGAACGGGAGACCTCATGAACCGTATCAGTGAGGACGTAGGCAAGGTTCGAATGTACGCCGGTCCTGCCCTCATGTACAGTACTACCACCATCACCCTTTTCGTGGTGGCCATTAGCTATATGGTGTACATTGCCCCTACCCTCACCCTATACGCCGTCGCCCCGCTGCCGGTGCTTTCGTTCTCCATATACAAATTGAGCATCGCGATCCATAAACGCAGTACCATTGTTCAACAATACCTGTCTAAACTCACCACCTTCACTCAGGAAAGCTTCAGCGGTATCTCGGTGATCAAGGCGTACGGGATCGAAGGACGCACCAACGTCGACTTCGAAGCCCTGGCCAATGCTAGTAAAGACAAGAATATCGACCTTACCAAAGTACAGGCCCTGTTCTTCCCGCTTATGGTCTTGCTTATTGGTATCAGTAATATCCTGGTCGTGTACGTAGGTGGCCAGCAATATATCGATGGAAAGATCGAATTTGGGATCATTGTCGAATTCCTGTTTTATGTGAACATGCTCACCTGGCCCGTAGCCATCGTAGGCTGGGTATCGTCTATGGTGCAGCAGGCAGAGGCCTCCCAAAAACGGATCAATGAATTCCTGGAAGAAACCCCGGAAATTACCAACACTGCCACCGAAAGGCGACAAATAGAAGGTCGTATTTCCTTCGAAAACGTCTCCTTCACCTACCCCGATACCGGAATTACAGCCTTGCAGAACGTTTCATTCGAAGTGCATCCAGGCGAAACCCTGGCCATTATCGGTAACACCGGGTCTGGGAAATCCACATTACTCGAATTGATCTCACGCCTCTACGAAGTAGAACAAGGTTCGTACAAAGTGGATGGGATCCTCGCCAAAGACCAACACCTGGAAGAACTTCGCAAGAGCATCGGTTACGTGCCACAAGACGCCTTCCTGTTTAGCGATACCATCCGTAACAACATCAAATTCGGACGCAAAGAAGCCAGTGACGAAGAAGTAATGCATGCCGCCAAAAACGCAGCGGTACACCAAAATATCGTGGCCTTCAACAAAGATTACGACACGGTGCTCGGAGAACGCGGGATCACCCTCAGCGGTGGCCAGAAACAACGGGTTTCCATCGCAAGAGCCCTTATCAAGGATCCAAAGATCCTACTCCTTGACGATTGCCTGAGCGCTGTCGATACCGAGACCGAAGAAGAGATCCTTCAAAACCTCGCCAAAGTTTCCAAAGACAAAACCACCTTTATAGTGAGCCATCGCGTTTCCTCCGCCAAGAATGCCGACAAGATCATCGTTCTCGAGGAAGGCCGCATAATACAGCAAGGCAACCACAACCAACTCCTCAATACAGACGGCTACTACAAGGACTTGTACCACAAACAACTCCTCGAAAAAGAAATGTAGTCTTTCCTTTGCCGATTAGGTTTTTTTTTAGATTTTTGGCTAAACGATAAAAATTAACCAAAAGAGTAAGAACCCATGATGGAGAAAGAAGAAATTTATTCCAAGGTAATGCGTGCCGGACGTCGCACCTATTTTTTTGACGTACGGGAAACCAAAGCCGGGGACTACTACCTCACCATTACCGAAAGTAAAAAATTCACCAATGACGACGGATCTTTTCACTATAAGAAACACAAGATCTACCTCTACAAAGAGGATTTTGCCGACTTCAAAGACAACCTCCAGGAGATGATCCAGTACATCCTTGACGAAAAGGGAGAGGAAGTCATCAGCGAGCGTCACCAAAAAGACTACAAAAGGGAAGAACACGACAACACCGAAGAGGTGGCAGTCACCCAGGAAGTTGCCGATACCACAGAATCGGAGACCTCCAGTTTCACCGATATCGAATTCGACGATATTTAAGATTCCCCTGTGATAATTTTCCTAAACCGCCCGATCTCAAATTGTGCGGTTTTTTTTATCTTTAAGTTTTTTGGGCGTTCCATGAAGCAGAGCCAAGCTCGCTTCATGACCGGGCTTTCAGTACTACACGCCAAAAGGCGGGGTAGTTTACTTCAATCCCTAACGCAACCTCGACAATAGCAAACAATCCCGGGCACCATACATGAAATACCTGCTACAAGGAGAAACCACCAACCGACTCAAATTCCGGCTGCTTGATGCTTCCGATTTCGACGATTGGCTTCCCCTGTTCGAAACCGAAAACATCGTGCCGTTCCTTGGATTAGACCCTAAACTTTCTGTTACCGAACGCTGTGAGTTTTGGTTCGAAAAGGCTTTTAAAAGATACGCCAACGACACTGGCGGCATGAATGTATTGGTCGACAAAAAGACGGGCAAAATGGTAGGGCAAGCCGGGCTGCTTATCCAGGATGTCAATGGAGAAGAACGTATGGAAATTGGATACTCCATCCTTCCACAACACTGGCGCAAGGGCTATGCCTTCGAGGCCGCTCAGAAGTGCAAGAACTACGCCTTCGAAAATAACTTCAGCAGTCGGCTCATGTCCATGGTACACCCCGACAACGTTGGCTCCGAGAAGGTGGCAAGACGCAATGGCATGACCCATGAAACCTATTTGGAATTCTACAAAGGAACTCCGGTAAACATATTCAGTATAGAAAAAAAGAACTGGCTTGAAACGCAACGAGCCTCCTAAATTAACGTGCAAATGACAAGATTGATCACCCTATTTCTCATGGTTGCCTCAGCCACTTTATTGGCTCAGGATTACAACGTGGACCTCGATTATTACCTTCCTCCGGATGTAACCTACGATTCCTCTATTCCCACACCCAAAAGCGTGATCGGTCACGAGGTAGGAGAATGGCACATTACGCACGACAAGCTGGTGCAATACATGCGCGCCCTGGCCAAGGCCAGCGATCGAATTACGATCGAGGATCGGGGCACTACCTTCGAAGGTCGCCCATTGGTTCTGCTTACCATCACGGCACCTTCCAACCACAGCAATATCGAACAGATCAGGAACCAACACCTGGCACTCACCGAAGCCAATTCATCAAGTCTGAACACCGCCAATATGCCAATCGTTGTCTACCAGGGGTTTTCCATTCACGGCAACGAAGCCAGCGGTTCCAATGCCGCCCTGGCACTGGCCTATTACCTGGCCGCCGCACAGGGAGCCAGGATCGATGCCATGCTCAACAACGCCGTTGTACTGTTCGATCCTTGTATGAATCCGGATGGAGTACAACGATTTTCCTATTGGGCCAACATGCACAAAAGCCAGAATATCAACCCCGATCCCAACGATCGGGAATATCGGGAAGTTTGGCCCGGGGGCCGTACCAACCACTATTGGTTCGATATGAACCGTGACTGGTTACCGGCGCAACTACCGGAAAGCAGGGCAAGGATTAAGACATTTCACGATTGGTACCCCAACATTCTTACCGATCATCATGAAATGGGTACCAATTCGAGTTTCTTTTTCCAACCGGGAATCCCTTCACGTACCAATCCGCTTACGCCGCAGAAAAACCAGGACCTTACGGGTGCTATTGCCCAGTATCATGCCAAAGCCTTTGACCAATTGGGCAGCTTTTACTATTCCGAAGAAAACTTCGACGACTTTTACTACGGCAAAGGATCTACCTTCCCGGATATCAATGGGGGTATTGGCATCCTATTCGAACAGGCGTCCTCCCGAGGGCATGCCCAGGAAAGTGATAACGGCATCCTCACGTTCCCGTTCACCATTCGCAACCAGTTTACTGCCGGTCTGTCTACCCTGGACGCCGCGGTTGGCCTTCGAACGGAGATCCTTAATTACCAACGAGATTTCTTCAAGGCTGCGCGTTCGGAAGCTTCGGCTGGAGGCGCGATTGTATTTGGCGACGAGAAAGACGCGGCCCGAACCTATCACCTGGCCGAGATCCTTCAGCGGCACAAGATCAAATTCCACGAGTTGAAAGACGATTTTTCTTCCAAGGGCAAAAGCTACCGAAAAGGCTATAGCTATGTCATTCCGAAGAACCAAAAACAACACCGCCTTATCAAGGCGATGTTGCAAAAGCGCACCACCTTTCAGGATAGCCTCTTCTACGACGTAAGTGCCTGGACCTTGCCCATGGCGTTTAACCTGGACTACGAAGAAGTATCGGTATCCAAGGCCGGTGCCGAGGTTACTCAATTACAGGCTCCAGCTGGAACCCTCACCAAGGCGTCTTCCTACGCCTACCTGATGGAATGGCACGAATACTACGCGCCAAAAGCACTTTACAGCATTTTAAAGGAAGGGCTACGCGCAAAGGTGTCCATGCGTTCTTTCGCTATTGAAGGCAAACAATACGACTACGGTACTATCCTGATCCCGGTTCAAAACCAGGTGCTGGAAGGCAACGAACTGGCAAATTTCCTGAGATCGGTGGCGCAGGATGCGCAAGTAACCATCCACGGAGTATATTCTGGGTTGAGCCGTGGTATCGATCTGGGAAGCAATCAATTCAGGGCCCTGGAACTGCCCAAAGTGGCGGTCCTGGTGGGAGATGGAGTTAGTCCATATGACGCGGGCGAGATCTGGCACTTGTTCGACACTCGCTACCAGATGCACATTACCAAACTGGATGCAAAGAATTTGGGCAGAACCAACCTTGGACGCTATACCGACATAATTTTGCCAGCAAGTTGGGGCAATGCCCTGGACAAGGACGATGCCAAGAAGATAAAAGCATGGGTTCGGGATGGAGGTACCCTGATCGCGTTCCGTAATGCCGGAAGATGGCTCAATTCCAACGAACTTTTGAAAATGAAGTTCAAATCGGAAGAAGACTCAACCCAAACGATCAGCTTCGAGGATAGGGGCAATTATTTTGGAGCCCAGGTGATCGGTGGGGCCATTTTTGAAGCCAAATTGGATCGTACCCATCCCATTGCTTTTGGTTATAAGAACGATCGAATCCCGATGTTCCGAAACACCACACTCTTCCTGGAACCACAAAAGAACAGCTTCGATAACCCGATCCAATATACCGGCAACCCCTTGTTGAGCGGCTATATTTCTCAACCCAACCTGGAGCTCTTACGCAACACCGTTCCTTTTAGAGCCGGTGGTATGGGCCGAGGGAATGTGGTGTATTTTACAGACAACACCAACTTCCGGGCGTTTTGGTATGGCACTAACAAACTGATGATGAACGCCGTGTTCTTTGGGGACGAGTTTTAAGCAGCGTATTCTATGAAAAAACAATGGACCCTACTCTGCCTGCTTTGTGTGAGCCTTTGCACCGCACAGCCTACATCGATCGACGAACTGGGCAAGGCCGTTACCAACGCCCTGGTGGCCAACGATAGTTTACAATTCTATGCGCTCGCCATGCCGGGCGAAGGTATGTATGAGATTTTTAAGGCCGAAATGGGCTCCAAAATGACCGAGGAGCAACTCGCCACTGCCAGGAAAAATATGGAAAAGGGATATCCGGAGCTCATTAGGCTTTCCTACGGCATTTCATTTTTTACACTTACCAGCAAGATCGGTATTTTCGATCTAACGTTTGATGACGTGGTCTACGAAATTCAGGAAACCAAAGAGACCCGGGAAATAGAGAACCTCGTGGGTGTACATGGCGACATCGATCACGAAAAGTTCAAGCACATTACCTTTTACGCCTACCCCTACAACGGTTATTGGTATTTGTTCAGTGAACGGGTTTCGATCACTGAGGAAAATGCGTTCAACACACGGGAGGAATTGCAAACCATCCAATTATCGGAAGATGACGATGGTTATCTACAGATTGAGGCCTCCTTTACGCTGGACGGCGTAAAAGCTCCCAAGTCGGATCGCCTGAGCTGTTTGAACACATTTCCTGTCAATGTAGGGAAGACCGATATTAGTATTGGTACATCAGACAATCCGGAACTTTATCTGGCCGGGAATTGGTCGTTCAATTATTATGTAGGTCCGGATGACGATCCTGCTGGCGCTATATCCTTCGATTACCGCTATACGGTGGAAGAAGATGTGATCAACTTCCGATTTTCAAATTTTGTCCATGAACAGGACGATTCCGAATTCGCCTCAGTGGGTCGCTTGCCTCGAAAGGCCAACAAGCAGGTGCTTTCCTCTTTTTCTGAAGTCCAATACCAGGAGATTCTTTACGATGTGCTCATGGAAGCAAGAAGAGGTATCCGAAGTAGAAAGAATCTCGTGAAACGCTGCCTCGATTAGGATTGATCCATCCCTTGCATTCCGCCCAACCGTTACGAAAAGCATTTCGTTTGTGATTGCTATAGTTCTTCGTGAAGAATAGTGTACTTTTGCCGCTATTTTTAACGAATGTTCCTATGCTCCTACAACGTACCATCAAGAACAACATC
>JBCCHR010000092.1:0-9793 GCA_039028655.1 Bacteroidota bacterium | reverse complement strand
TGCGCAACAAGGAGTTGTCCATTGATACGCATACCAAGTCGCTTTCGCATACACAGATCCCAAAAGTGGCGCTGCCCAAATATGAGGCCTGGGGTGACATCCTTCGCTGGATCCTGCAGGAAAATGTTCCCGGGGAATTTCCCTTTGCGGCAGGACTCTATCCTTTTAAACGTACCGGGGAAGATCCGGCCCGAATGTTTGCTGGCGAGGGTGGACCGGAACGTACCAACCGACGTTTCCACTACGTGAGTCTGGGGATGCCGGCAAAGCGACTTTCCACGGCCTTCGACAGTGTTACGTTGTATGGAAATGACCCTGGTTTGCGCCCGGATATCTATGGCAAGATAGGAAACGCGGGAGTTTCCATATGCTGTCTGGACGATGCCAAGAAACTGTATTCCGGGTTCGACCTGAGCGATCCCATGACCTCGGTGAGTATGACCATTAACGGTCCCGCTCCCATGTTGCTTGGATTCTTTATGAACGCAGCCATTGATCAAAATTGTGAGAAGTACATCGTAGAACATGGATTGGAAGCCAAGGTTGAAAAAAAGATCGCTGCTCTTTTTAAAGGGAAGACTCGTCCAAAATACCAGGGAGAATTGCCGGAAGGGAATGATGGTTTGGGCTTGATGTTACTGGGAGTAACCGGGGACCAGGTGTTAGAACCGGTTGTGTATGAGCAGATCAAAGAAGACACCTTAAAACAAGTGCGTGGAACGGTACAGGCCGATATTTTGAAAGAAGACCAGGCGCAGAATACCTGTATTTTTTCTACGGAATTTGCATTGCGCCTCATGGGTGATGTGCAGGAGTATTTCATTGCCAATGAAGTGAGAAATTTCTACTCGGTTTCCATTAGTGGGTATCACATTGCCGAAGCCGGGGCCAACCCCATCACGCAGTTGGCGTTTACCCTGGCCAATGGATTTACCTATGTGGAGTATTACCTGAGCCGAGGGATGGACATCAACAAGTTTGGCCCCAACCTTTCCTTCTTCTTTAGTAACGGGATCGATCCGGAGTACTCGGTGATTGGTCGTGTGGCTCGTAAGATCTGGTCCAAGGCCATGCGCTTTAAATACGGAGCCAATCCAAGAGCGCAGATGCTCAAGTACCATATCCAAACGTCGGGACGCTCGTTGCATGCCCAGGAGATCGATTTCAATGACATTCGTACCACCTTGCAGGCTTTGTATGCTATTTACGACAATTGCAACTCATTGCACACCAATGCTTACGACGAGGCTATTACCACTCCTACGGAAGAAAGTGTGCGGCGCGCCATGGCTATCCAATTGATCATTAACAAGGAACTTGGGTTGGCCAAGAATGAGAATCCGATTCAGGGCTCCTTTATCATTGAAGAATTGACCGACCTGGTCGAAAAGGCGGTCTTGGAAGAGTTTGATCGAATCACCGAACGAGGTGGTGTGCTCGGGGCCATGGAGACCATGTACCAGCGCAGCAAGATCCAGGAGGAGAGTTTGTACTACGAGACACTCAAGCACAATGGTGAATTCCCAATCATTGGGGTAAATACGTTCTTGAGCAGCAAGGGGTCGCCTACGGTACTTCCTGCGGAAGTGATCCGGGCCACCGAAGAAGAAAAGGAGCATCAGATCGAGGTGGTGGAGAATCTCAACGCCAATCACGAGGCACGTGTGGAAGAACTACTGAAAGACCTTCAGCACAAATCAATTCAGAATGAAAACATCTTTGAAGCTCTGATGGAGGCTTGTAAGTATTGTTCGCTAGGACAGATCACCAACGCCTTGTTCGAAGTAGGGGGGCAGTATCGTAGAAATATGTAATCGAAAACCAGTCCTTAAAGAGGATGGAAGTTTTCAGGAAGGGATGGGTGATGGAACCTAGAGGGTCAACATCCAACTGCGCTGTAGCTTTCTGAATTTCTTTAATTCATTGCGAAGCACCGGAAGAAAATCACGCCCGTTGCTGTGGGTGCGCTCCAGTCGCTCACAATTCTTGTACAGCTTATTGGTAAGGTGTGTCACCGAGGCAGCGTAACGTTGCTTGTCTTCGGAAAACGGCTGACTTTCCGCCTTCAGAATTTCAGGCGCAAGCGAAACGGACTGCTGAACGATATCTCCGGAAAAGTAGATGTCTGGATTTTCGGAGCCGTCTTTTTCAAGATAGCAAAGGTCGTCTACAAAGTAGTGGGAAATATTCCTCGATAGTGTGAATATATCCATAGCCTTTTGATACAAAAGGGATTGAGGTAGGTGTTTGGGAACGTTGGGTAACATAATGTCGTATTATCTTTTTCTGCAATTGCATCAAATTTACCAACATTAAAGGATAAAAAAACTTTGATTTTAAGGTAGAAATGTATTTTTACCTTAAAATTGTGTTTATTTGCGTTAAATTTATTATAAATTGAAATTAGACAAGCTCAACTGGAAAATTCTAAAGTGCCTTCAAACCAATGCACGACTCTCCAACGCCGAGATCGGTAGGAGGGTAGGCATTAGTTCACCTTCGGTTTCAGAACGCATCAAGAAGATGGAAGATGCCGGCATTATCAATGGATATTTTACGAACGTTTCGCCCTTCGCTTGCGGGTACCAACTGCAGGCGATCATTACCTTGCGGGCATTCATGGGGAAGTTAAAACCCTTCCTGGCCAAGGTAAAGACCTATGACGAAGTGGTGAATTGTTATCGCGTGACCGGAAACGAAAACATTGTGATGGAGGTGGTGCTCAAGAACCAGAAACACCTCGAACGATTTATCGACCAACTCATCAGTTACGGAGAGACCAAGACACAGATCGTGCTTTCGCAGGTAGTTGAAAACAAAGAGATCAAATCGGTTTAATCTTTATCGATCACCAGGTGAGGGACCGTTTCCAGGTCCCAATCGATCACAAGTCCGCCGGCCAGGGATCTGGCGATCTCGTCACCATACAACAACTCACACAAGTATAAGGCAGCCTCAAAACTTTTGGCACCGCCAGCCGAAGTGATGTATTTCCCATCGTGCACGAAGAGCACGTCTTTTCGTATGTCCAGGTCCGGAAATCGCTCCCTCATGGCATCGATATCGCTGGGGAAGGTGGTTGAAACATGGTTGTCCAGTAAACCGGCCTGTGCCAATACGAAAGCGCCATCGCAATGCGAGGTAACAAATAGTGCACTCTCACCGGTTTCTCGTACAAATTGGATCATCGCCTCATCGTCGAGGTCGGTGTCCAGGTGATGCTCGGCGCTGGGGACCACCAGGATATCGATCTTCGGGATGGTGTCGGTGAGGTAATCATAATCGGGAAGCAACCGCATTCCTTCGAAGGTAAGTATGGGGTCCAGGGTATTTGCCACTGTAAAGACATTCATGGCCTTAATATTTTTTCTGAAGATGGTATGCTGAAAAATATCGTACGGGGCGGTTAGTTCGGTATTGTAAACGCCATCCATGATCAGGAAGCCCACATTGTATCGGGTGCTGTCCAATTCGGGAAGAAAACGCTCCGTGACAGTCGTTTCGGTCACAGCGTCAATGGGTGGTTGCGTCGTTTCCTTGGGTTGCTGGCAGGCTAGAATTCCGAAGAAAAAAAAGAGATAGGAGAGGTGTTTCATGTTGGTGTTTTGAAGAATCTAAGATAGGGGTTTTGGGATGAAGTCGGAAGTCGGAAGTCAGAAGTCCGAAGTTGACCTACTTACACAAAAGGTACGTTGGATGAAGATAGCCCTCAATTGAATATTGAGTGTTGAACATTGAATATTGAAAATTGCTCATGGAGCGATTGTCAAGCTGACCGTAGGCATTTAAAGGGAAAAGGGGGCTAGACCACCGCCCCCTCTTTTTTTAGCAGTTTGTGCAGCCACCAGGTCATGAGACAGACAACTACCAGCGACAGGAATACGACATACCAGGTGACCTCGAAACCAAACTGATCGGCCACATTCATGCCACCGTTATGACCCAGGATGTGCGCCAGGCTCCAGCTCATGCTGTATAAACCCATATAACTGCCTTTGCGACCTTTGGGCGACATGCTAATGGCGAGCGCGTTGGCGAACGGTGAGCCGATCATCTCTCCCAGTGTCATCAATACCATACCGATCACCAAAATACCTCCCCAAGAGCTAAGGTTGAGCACAACAAAACTCAGTGCCAGCAACGCGGAGCCCCACAAAGTGGCCATGGTCTTCGAGATATTGATACGTTCGAGGTAGCCAACCAGTGGCATTTCAAAAACCACGATCAAGGCACCATTGAGAAAGAGCAGCAGACCAATGATGTCCTCCGAGAGTCCGTGATCCAATTTATAGTACAAGGGCACGAGCGAAAAATAAAGGACAAACATCACCCCGCTCAATACCATGATGAGCATGAACAACATGTACTTGGCGTTTGAAAACGGGCCGACACCTTCTTTTACTTCGGTTTCCTCCTCGGCTGTATCGTCCACTTTTTTGGGTTTGAGCAATACGAAGAGCATGAAGGCAGCCATGATACAGGTTACACCGTCGATCCAAAACAGGGAGCTATAGCTCACCCGGGCTATGATCAAACCGCCCAACACAGGACCGAAGGAAAAACCAAGGTTGATTGCCAGTCGGATCAAGGCAATACTACGCGTGATGTTCTTCGGTTCGCTGTAGGCGTCGCAGGCCACAAAGATGGCGGGCCGGTACGCATCGGCCACCAGGATCAGGGTGAATATTCCGAAACAGAGTGCGTAGAACGTGTCCAGGAATTGAAGGCCGATAAAGCCTATCCCACCCAGGAACAGGCTTGCCGTGATCACCTTGTAAAATCCTATGCGATCGGTAAGCTTTCCTCCGATCCAGCCGCCCAAGAGCGAACCAATCCCGAAACTGGTCATGATCCAACCCACTTGAGGAAGGGTGAAGCCACGTTCGTCTACGAGATATAGCGACAGGAACGGGATGACCATCGCTCCCGCTCGATTAATAAAAGTAACAAGTGCCAGCAACCATATTTCACGGGTGAGTCCCTGGAAGTTGGCTATATAATTTGAGTATAATTTTTTCATGTGGTTGGTATATAAAAATAAAACGTCCGGCGAAAAGGCCGGACGTTTATAGATTGATATAATTGATATCGTTATAATAAATACATAAAGGTCCGGTAATGGCCATGTGCCACCGTAAGGATTTGTCTTCTGTAAGTATTATTGATTTTCATTGTCTTGTTAATGAGGTTCAAATGTAGTTTTTTTTTCTGAATCGCCAACGCATCACCTCAGATATCCTCATTTTTATGTAAAGAACGGCAGGTTAGATCAAACGTGCCAGCCAAATTCCGAAGAAAACCGCAGCAATACCAATGGCGAAGGTGCCAATGGCGTAGAGCGCGAAGAGTCCGAGTTGGCCATCCTTCAAAAAAGCCTGATTCTCATAAGCGAAGGTAGAAAAGGTGGTGAATCCACCACAAAAACCCGTTGCCAGGAAGAGTACCATATTTTGAGGGATGTTGACGTTTTTGGCTGCCATGCCCAGCAGGATGCCAATGATGAGACTGCCTAGCACATTGGCAGCGAAGGTTCCGTAAGGAAATCCGCCAATTTCGGGGTTCCAGAGTTTACCAATTGCGTAGCGGAGGGAACTCCCCAAACCACCGCCCAGAAATACAAGTAACAGTGCCTTCATACGTTCCTAATCACGATCGAAAAGAGGATGATCGCTGCGCAAATCCCTGAATACAGGGATGTAAATTTCGGTTCGCCACTCCGCGGGATTGGGATGATCACCGGGATCATTGGCATATACCTCGAACATCTTTTTACCGGGATCCATCACCAGGTTGTTTTGTGCCACATAGGCTTGCGCCTTGGTATAGGCTTCAGGTAGGTTATTGTAATTGCCCAACAATACGGTCTTCACCGCCGAGGTAGGCTCCATGAATCCGCAGAGAACATCTCCTTCGGTCACGATGAGTCGTTCGGCAATGGGAATGGCTGCTGAGAAAATCACAGTACCGTTCTCTTCATCCCATTCGTTGTAAATAGTGAACGGCATACCGGTTTTGGTGATGTTGTTTTGCTGCATGAATGCACCTACCTTGCCTAACAAAGGTCCCATTTTATTGCCAATATCGGCTTGCGCACTGGCCACGGTGGAATAGAGATAGTACCCACCGCCATAATCCTTGATGCCTTGGACATCGATCGTAAATGCTTCCATTTCCTTTTGAACAACTTTTTCGAGATTGGTTAATCCCTGGTCATACATATTTCGAATACTACTGTCGAAATCCTCTTTCTGAAACGCGCTAAACACTTTTTCCAAGAACGATTGCTCGCCTTTCATACCCCAGGTTACTTCGGTCCCATCTTCCGAAGGAGTAAACCGCCAGTACACATCACTTGTGCTCTCGCCTATGGGTGTTTGGAAGGTGATCTTTTGATCGATGGTGGCGTTCTCCTCCAACCCAATGGTCTTCAACGATCCGTCCCCCATGACCTCACTGCTCCAGGAGTAATTCCCTCCAACGCCTGATGTGGTGTCGGCGAAGGTATATTGGATGTCGGGGTCTTCCACATTCCATGGTCCCCAGACCTCCCATGCCTTGAGGTCGATCACGTTATTATACAGCATCGATACGGGCGCCTTCAGTGTTCGCGTTTTGGAGACGTCGAATGCACCGTCCTTGGTTCCAAAATAAACCGCGCCGCCAATAATCACGATCAGTAATAAAAAGAATAGGTACTTGAGAAGTTTCATGGTAGGGTTGTTTAGTTACAGCCTTGCTAAGATAATTAATTTTACAGGACTTCTTCGGAAGCGAATACCAAGTGCCAAACCCATTATTTTGTTACATTTGTGAAAATTCAATACCAACACGATGAAACATAAATTTCTACTAATGGCAGCCCTTGCAGGGATGCTGTTTGTCTCCTGTGGAGACGATACCAAAAAGGCCGAGTCTGAAGATACCGTGGCCATTGCCGATACGAAGTCGAGTGCTGATACAGATTTCGACCATTTTGTAACACAATTTGCCGATCTTCGTGTCCTTCGCTATCAAATCCCCAGCTGGGATAACTTAACATTGAAGGAACAGGAGTTAGTGTACTACTTGACTCAGGCAGGACTGGAAGGACGTGATATCATGTGGGATCAAAACTACCGTCACAACCTTACCATCCGTAAGGCGTTGGAGAAAGTTTATACCACCTATAGTGGGGATAAAACGACCGACGACTGGAAGAACTTCGAAGTGTACCTAAAGCGGGTGTGGTTCTCGAACGGGATCCACCATCATTATTCCAACGACAAGCTGACGCCTGATTTTTCTTCGGAATATCTGCGCGGCTTACTTACCGAAACCAATACCACCCTTGAGGGTGAAGCCTTCGATGTGATCTTTAACGACAAGGACATGAAGAAAGTAGATCAAGGGAAAGGTGTGGATAATGTTGCATTATCTGCGGTAAACTTTTACGGCCCGAACGTGACCAATGCCGACGTCGAGAGTTTCTATGCTGAGAAGAAATCTCCGGACCCGGAGAAACCATGGTCATTTGGTTTGAACTCACAATTGGTCAAGGAAGATGGCGTGTTGAAAGAACGTGTGTACAAATCCGGAGGATTATATGGAGCGGCCATAGACAAGATCATTGGTTGGCTAGAGAAGGCGCAAGGCGTGGCTGAGAACAAAGCTCAGGGCGATGCTTTGGGATTGTTGATCGAGTACTACAAGACGGGTGACCTTCAAACCTGGGACGACTATAATGTGGCCTGGACGGCTGCGACGGACGGAAACATTGATTACATCAACAGTTTTATTGAAGTGTACAACGACCCGCTGGGGTACCGTGGATCGTATGAGACCATTGTGCAGATCAAGGATTTTGATATGTCGGAGAAAATGGCGGTACTTTCAGAGAACGCCCAATGGTTTGAGGACAACTCAACCTTGATGGATGAACACAAGAAGAAGAACGTGGTGGGGATCACCTATAAAGTGGTTCAGGTGGCCGGTGAGGCTGGTGATGCGTCACCAAGCACACCTATCGGGGTGAACCTGCCCAATGCCAACTGGATCCGTGTGGCCGTAGGAAGTAAATCCGTTTCCCTTGGGAATATCACTCAGGCGTATAGTAACGCTAGCGGCTCCGGGCGTTTGGAGGAGTTCGTACATGATGAGGAAGAGCTGGCTTTGGAGAAGGAGTATGGGCAGCTTGCCGATAAATTGCACACAGCCTTACACGAGGTAATTGGTCATGCTTCAGGGCAGATCAACCCGGGCGTTGGTGAGACCAAAGAAACGTTGAAGAATTACGCCTCTACCATGGAAGAAGGACGTGCCGACCTGGTTGGATTGTACTATTTGTACAACCCAAAACTTCAGGAGTTAGGATTGGTGGATGATTGGAAGAAGATCGGGATGAATGCCTACGACGGCTATATCCGAAATGGACTGATGACGCAGCTGATACGCTTGAAACTGGGTGACGATGTGGAGCAAACTCACATGCGTAACCGTCAGTGGGTGTCGGCTTGGGTGTTTGAGCAAGGCCAGAAAGACAATGTGATCGAGAAAGTAACCCGTGACGGGAAAACCTATCTCAATATCAACGATTACGACAAGCTACATGAGTTGTTTGGACAGTTGTTGAGAGAGACCCAGCGTATCAAGAGTGAAGGCGACTATGCCGCTGCCGAGGCACTAGTGGAAGGCTATGGAGTAAAGGTGGACCAGGCGTTGCATGCAGAAATATTGGAGCGTAACAAAAAGTTCGAAGCAGCTCCTTACAGTGGGTTCGTCAACCCGGTGATCGTACCCAATATGAATGCTGAGGGTGAGATCGAGAGTTTTACGCTACAGCAGCCGGATACCTTTGAGGGTCAGATGCTGGAGTATGCGAAGAATTATAGCAATTTGCCGGCGGTGAATTAGAGATACCGATTCAAGAATCAAGAATCAAGAAATAGGAAAAAACCTCCCAATTTCCATTGGGAGGTTTTTTTTGTTGACTGGTAGATTATTTCATTTGGTGGTGAGCTTATAGATTACTTTTAAAGATAATGTACTCGCATATTTATTGAAGAAGTAGTTATTATCTGAGATGTCTAAGGTGCTGATTGCATTTCCTTTTTCCATCACCTGCTGCCCCTCCAAATTTTCAAGGAATTCTTTGGGTTTTCTGAATGAGTTCAACTCGTAAGTAAGTCCGATCGATACGTTTTCATCAAAATTATAGGCCAGACCAAGACCTCCGCTAATTTGCTGGTTAAAAACCGTTCCGGACTGCGCGCCTTGTAGCGTAACCAAATTAACAACAGCGATCAAACTCCAGTCACTTATCTTATTTACAGGTCCATTTTCATCACCATCGTCGTCTACGTATCGATAATAAGTTCTTGGCTTGTAGGTAATTGGAACCGATAATACTGAGGAAAGTACAAAACTTGTTGATTGTTCATCTGTAATAAGTAGCGTATTATTTATTGGAGAAATTTGAGCAGCTGATAGATTTTCCAGACTCTGATTGAATCCTAAGCTCAAGCCAAACGATACTTTTTCATTTAACTTTCCAAAATCTGATTCTGCTTGCTCTCTTTCGGCCTTAATCTCACGACGAGCCTCTTGCTTATCATCTTCGTCGCTACTGAGGGTAGTGAAAAATTTTTCTTGACAAAACAACATGGATGTTACCAAACTGAATGTAATAAAAAGTGAAGTTTTCATTAGAGAGATGTTTAATTATTTATTTGATAAATGTATCTCCCGAGCGCGCACAAAAAAATACCCACTGAGGGGTATTTAGGGGGATGAATTCTGAAAGCTTCGTTAAAAATCG
>JBCCHR010000091.1:0-9848 GCA_039028655.1 Bacteroidota bacterium | reverse complement strand
GTCATTAAAGAATGCCATCATTCCAGGAGGCAACCAAGTTCTTCCAACCAGTATGAGATTGCTATGGTCCAGTTTTACAGATATACGCGCCCACATCCACACCCAGATCTGATCCAGGGGATATGGTCGTTGATGTGTGACGATACCGCCACTGAATTTGAGTTGGTTTCCGATGGGTATCCTGAGATCATCTTTCACTTGAGTGGTAAGATACGATTCGAAATAGGAGAGGAGGAGTTTGAAGTAGATCACCATTGTGTTGTTGGAAATATTGATACCTATATCAAGGTATACTTCGAGCCCGGAAGCGTGTTTATATCCTTAAAATTGATGCCTTGGGCGTTACCTCACTTCATAGGGTCGTCGGCCTGTGAGGTGACCAACAAGGTGGTGCCTCTGGATACCTATGGCCCATTGCCTCGAACACTTCAACTAAACAATAATAGTGAGGATGCCGTATTTGAGTGTATTCAAAGCCAAATAGTTCCTTTTATTGATAATCTTACCTCTGATGTGCAGAAAACTGTACCTCTGTTGTCCAGTAATATTTTGCAACTGTTCGAGGACGTGCAAAACCTCTCCCTGGATTACAAGAACGGATTCAGCGGAAGTAAACGATATTTTGAGAAACTCTACAAGCAACACGTTGGTCTGAGCCCAATGAAATATCGACGACTGCTCAAGATCAAAAAGGCTTCTTTGTTATTGGCCGATTCACAGGCCGAACCCAATATGACTTCCCTCGCATTAGCACTGGGCTATTTCGACCTAAGCCATTTCAACAAAGACTTCTATCGTTTTACGAAAACAGCACCTACCCAATTTGTCCGAAAGACCGGTAGTTCCCCCGTGTTGATCAACGACGAATACAAACAGCAGTACGAGTATTCCTGATCTCCTGTTGGTTTAGTTCGCTTTTTTACAAGACTGTCCTATCCCTTTCTATTTACTTTGATGGTATAACGCTTCGGTGCAATGATCGGGCGTACTAACATGCCCTTTGCCGTTCCGGCGACATAGGGTTACTAAAACAGAAAAAATATGAAAAAGACCATAGTATTAGTAAGCATTTTGTTTTGGGGATATACGATATTCGGGCAGGAGGCCAACCACCCATCCGATGCTCAGATTCCTCAGGAAATACGAGACAAGGATCAATTGTTTGATCAATTGTATCAGTTGAAGGAAGGAGACCTAAACCGCTTGAAAGGGACCGGATATTTGCCCTATCAGCGCGATCGATATTTTTACGAGCAACGGCGCCAATTTGATGGATCGTCCTCCGTCGATAACCGTTGGGACCAGTTTGTGGCATTACAAGCCTTTGGTGGCGAGAGCTCCGGGCCAACGGCGAATTGGGAGAGTATTGGGCCCACAGAAATGGATGGTCATGGCGGGCGGATCATATCTCACGCCTTCGACCCTTTGGTGGAAGACGTGCTCTGGGTAGGTTCGGCAACGGGAGGCCTTTGGCTCACCGAGAATGCCGGTGAAAGCTGGACATCGATGACCGATAATATTCCCTCCACCGGCGTGGGTGCAGTAGCCATCCATCCTCAGGACAGCGACATTTTGGTTATTGGGACCGGAGAAGGTTACTCGCCTCCGGGAATATCCATCAAAGGCGGGATAGGTACCTTCAAATCGATCGATCGAGGTTCGACCTGGCTGCCTACCAATTTCAATTATCCGGTAGCTGCAGGTGTTTCGGTGCTTAAATTATCCTGGCATCCCAGCAATTTTAAGGTGATTTGGATGGCCGCGACCAACGGCCTTTGGAAAAGTGAAGATATGGGAGACACCTGGAATCTGATCTTGGGAGATGGTTCCAATCATCAGAGTTTTATTTTCGACGATATCATTATTCAGCAAAACAATCCGGACATCATTTTTGTGAGCCGGGAAGGTTTTGGCATTTTCAAGTCGACCAACGGTGGGGCCAATTTTACCCAATTGGGAGGAGGATTACCTACGTCCGATCTTAATTTCATTAGCATGGAGCAGTGTACCGCACAACCGGATGTTTTGTATGCCAGTATAACCAAGGCAAGCGATTTTTCGCTGATGGGGGTGTATAAATCGACCAACAATGGTAGCAACTGGACGCAGTTGGGGAATACGCCCAATGCCTTTTGCGTTACCAACGTATTGGGAACTTTCTGCCAGGGATGGTACAACAATACGATTTCAGTATCTCCGGTGGATCCAGACCTGGTGTTTTTTGGAGGGATCACATTCTGGAGAAGTGATGACGGAGGGGTGAATTGGGAGCAAAAGGATCGATCCATCTGTGCTAATTGTGGTGATACCCCCACTTGCGCCACCTATGTGGACCATCATGATTTTGGGTTTGATCCGCACGATCCCACACGATGTTTTTCGTTTAACGACGGTGGGGTTTCCCGGAGCGCTGATAGTGGCGACTGTTGGGAAAGTGCGAACCAGGGATTGGTCACAGCGCAGTACTATGCCATTGCCTCGGGGCGATCCAATCCCGATATCGTAAGTGGTGGCCTGCAGGACCACGGACTCTTTGCCGCGAACATTGCGAACGGATTGAACTGGGAACGTTGGGGGTTTTTCGACGGAGCCGACGTGGAGGTCGATCCCGTGAGTTCCAATCGTCTTTACGGAACCTGGATCAACGGTAGCTATTGGCGATCTCTTAATGGCACGAATACCTTCGCCACACAGATCACCAATGGTATCAACTTAAATGAAAATAGCGGTGCCCATTTTGCGCCAATCCGGATGCATCCCACAGATCCCACCATCCTCCTGGGCTCTACACAACAAGGAATTTATCGTACGGAGAATTCAGGTGCCAGTTGGCAAAAGAATCACAACGCCAATGTGGTGACCGATTTGGCGTTTAGTCAGGCCAGCCCAAATATTTGCTATGCCGCGTCCTGGAATGGTGGTTCATGGTTTTTCCATAGAAGTGAAGATTCTGGAATTACCTGGACGATCACCAATAACTCACCCGGATGGCGCGTGACCGATATCAAAACCAGCGGAACCAATCCAAATGTGGTTTTTGCGAGCCGCAACAGTATCAATCCTAACACGCCACATATTTATAAATCTATGGATCGTGGAGACAACTGGATTCCCATTCAGGGCGATCTTCCCGATATCACCGTTAATGCTATCGCTGTGAATTTTGCCGATGACGAGGTGATCTACGCTGCTACCGATTTTGGAGTGTACATTACCATTGACGGAGGAACTACCTGGACACCTTTTAATGAGAATTTTCCAATTAGCTATGTGTTCGATATTGAATACAATCCCACCGATCACAAGCTAAGGGCGGCAACTCACGGAAGGGGCGTTTGGATCTCCGATGCCTTTGGCGATCCCCTTGGAATAGAGGATCGAGCTTTGGGATCGTCCTTTGACTTTGTGGTGTTTCCTAATCCTACCGAAGGAGAGTTTACGATAGCCATGAGTCCCGGCAATCGGGAAGAATTAGTCGAGGTTTCTATTCTGAATTTCTTGGGGCAGACGATTGCCATACTGGGTGAAGATGCACTAGTCGCTACGGATCAGGGATTGCAATGGTCTGTGACCGATACGATGCGGCAGCAAAGCAATGGTATATACTTTGTAAAGGTTCGAACTTCAAACTTTACCCATACCCGCAAGTTGCTGCTGTCCAAATAGCAGGAACCAGAACGGCTTCTTTTTTGTGATGTTTTGCGTCGTCGGGAGTGCTTAGCACGATTCACGGCGACGTAAAGCATTTTTTGTGTGTCCCGGAGGTTTTGCTGTAGATCAATTGAATTACCTTTGTGGGGTAATCTCACACCGATGAATCGACGCTACACCTACATTATTCTCGTGATCTTAGTAACTACGGTACTTTATTTTGCTGAAAGGTATGTGAACAAAAGGACGGAGCATTACCCGTCCGACCAAAAGGAAGCGAAGGCCGATACCTCTGAGTTTAATGAGCAGTTTTATCCCAGCTCCACCACCCACGCCATTGTTTCTCACAATTATTTCACGCTATCCTATTCGGAAGTGCACGAGCAGGCGGAGTGGGTGGCCTACGAGCTGTTACCCGAGCACATCTCCTCCAACCAGATAGAACGACCTTATTTTGTGCAGGATCGGAAGGTGAGGAGCGAATCGGCGGATTGGCGCAATTACAAGAATTCGGGTTTCGACCGTGGTCACCTGTGCCCTGCAGGCGATCGGAAGTTTGATTATAATGCCTTTCACGAGACTTTTCTTACCAGCAATATCAGTCCGCAGGACCCGGACTTTAACGGTGGCATCTGGAATCGGCTTGAGCAGAAGGTTCGGTTTTGGGCGAAGAAATACGACGGGGTGTTCGTAGTAACCGGAGGTGTGCTGAAATCGGGATTGTCAACGATAGGAAACGAACGGGTATCGGTTCCCGATCATTTCTATAAGATCGTCGCGGATCATTCAGAAGAAAACATAAAAGCCATCGCATTTCTCATTCCCAACGATCCGTCTGAACGCTCCTTCTATGATTTTGCCGTGACCATCGACCAAATCGAGAAGGAAACCGGGATCGACTTCTTTGCAGGCCTTCCCGATTCCGAAGAAAAAAAACTGGAAGAAACTGTTGATCTGAAGGCCTGGGGAGGAAGGTGAGGGGCGTTCAATGAGTAATGTTCAATTTTCAATGTTCAATGCTCAATTCTAAATGTTCGTTGTTCAATGAACTACTAGGTCTGAAAACTGCCCACTGCCACTGCTCACTGCTAACTGAATTAGGTGAAGTATAAATTCACTTTGCAGAAGTATTGGGTTAAAGAGCAGTCGTTAAATACACCTTCGCATTCTTTTTTTGTGTTGTTCAACTTACAAAAAAACAATGCTCGCCACCTTATCGAAGAGAAGTTTTGAGAATCAAAACCAATTGTCCAGTGGACAATTGTCGCAGATACCCGCGAAGCGGAAAGCCTAATTACTAACTGCCCACTGCAACTGCTAACTGAATTAGGTGTAATAATAATTCGCTCCGTCGAGGCGTATAAAAATAAAGAGTAGGATCGTAAAGCCCCACAGGCTGGAACCTCCATAGCTAAAGAATGGAAGTGGGATTCCGATGGTAGGAATCAATCCCGTTACCATGCCAATGTTCACAAAAAAGTGAACAAAGAGAATTGCGGCCACACTGTAGCCGTACACTCTGCTGAACTGCGATCGCTGTCGTTCGGCCAGGATCAAAATCCGGATAATGAGCGCCACGAACAGGGCTACTACCAGCAAGGCACCCAAAAATCCCCATTCTTCGCCCACCGTACTAAAAATGTAATCGGTGTGCTGTTCGGGGACAAAATTTCCCTTGGTTTGAGTTCCCTGGGTCCATCCTTTGCCGGTCCATCCACCACTACCTATGGCAATCTCACTTTGATTGGTGTTGTACCCAATACCCTTGGAGTCGATCTCTTTGCCCAAAACAATGTTGAATCGATCCCTGTGACGTTGTTCGAACACATTGTTGAAGATATAGTTCACCGAAAAGGCGAAGGCCACACAGGCGAAAACGATGGTCCCGTATTTGAATAGGCTGGGACGTTTCTTTTTGTTTTTTAGATAGAGAACCACTGCGATGGCCAGAACGATCACGGTTACCCAGGTCACTCCAACTGCCAGGGTGCCAATAAACAACGCTGCCGCAAAAAATCCGAGTAGCAAATAAGCAAAATGCATTCCTTCACGATACATGGTAAACACGAAGGCACTGTAGATGAGTGCGCTGCCGGGATCGGGTTGTGGAACGATCAAGAGTGCTGGAATAGCTACAATGGCAAAGGCGCGGAGTTGGTGTTTGAACTCCTTCATGTTGGTTTGAATATCCCCAATATATTTAGCCAGCGCCAGGGCAGTGGCCGCTTTGGCAAATTCGCTGGGCTGCAGGCCTACCCCACCAAAGGAATACCAGGAAGTAGCTCCGGAGATCTCCTTGCCCAAAGGGAACAAAAGGATGAGCGACGCCAACGAGATCAAGTAAATAATTGCAGCAAACCGCTCATAAAACTTGGCTTCGATAGCCAAAATAAAGACAATAAGCACCACCGAAAGACCTATCCAAATGATCTGCTTGTAGTAGATATGTTCGAAGTCGAAAAACGAGGTGGAGGTGTCGCTTAGCGAAGCAGAATAGATGTTGATCCACCCTATGAACACCAACGCAAGAAACAGGAGGATGGTGAGCCAATCAAATTTTACCGCTTTGGAAGTACCTCTCATTAGTGGTTGATTGTAAAGGGTTCTCCACTGAGGGGCTTGGCATATTCTTCTTCCAAGCTGCCGTTTAGGATAAAGGCTTCGAGATCGGTTCTGGAGATCTCACCGGCGAGGTATTTTTCGATCATCAAGGTGGCGATTCGACCTGCCCATCGCGATCCCCAGTAGCCGTTTTCTACAAATACGGCAATGGCGATCTTTGGGTCGTTCCGTGGAGCAAAGGCCACAAACACCGAGTGATCCGTCAGTTGTACGCGTTTTCCGTCGATCTTGGTGTAATTCTCGGCCGTACCTGTTTTACCACATATTTCGATATCCTTCACTTGTAAATGAGAAGCAGTTCCATAGTTATATACATCGAATAAACCATCAACGACCGGCTCAAAATGTTCAGGATCTATCGAAGTGGTGTACTTGGTTCGATATTGGCTGGGGATGGTATCGGCACCCATCACGTTCTTTATCAGATGCGGTTTATAGTACCATCCGCGGTTGGCGATGGCAGCTGTGAAGTTTACCATCTGCATGGGTGTCATCAACACCTCTCCCTGTCCAATGGCATTCGAGATGGTTGCGGTGGCATACCAGTTGTGTTGTGGGTAGATGGCGTTATAGGTTTTCGAACTGGGAATCTTCCCCGGACGCCCGGTGGGAAGGTCGTATCCCAAGTATTGGCCCAACCCGAAACTCGACAAATGGCGTTTCCAGTTATCGATTCCCTCTTGGGGAGTCGGATATTTTTCAATGGTCCTGCGATAAACGGTCGCAAAATAGGTGTTGCAGGAATAGCCAATGCCACCTACCATGCTCAGCGGGCTCCCATGATAGTGACAGCCCAGCGGTTTACGGCCTCCATAGTTGTAGCCGCCGTGGCAGGAGATTTTTTCATCGATCGTTACCACACCCTCTTGCAATCCGATCAACGCGGTTAGTGCTTTAAAAGGCGAACCTGGAGGATATTCCCCTGAAAGCACCCGATCAAACAGAGGTTTGGAAATGGTATCGTAGTATAGACGAGTAAAATTCTTGGATCGTTCGCGTCCCACGAGCAGTCCGGGGTCGTAATTAGGTGCGGCTACCAGGGCCAGGATCTCTCCGGTGGCAGGTTCCAGGGCAACGATCCCACCGCGTTTATTAACCATAAGTTGCTCTCCGTATTCCTGTAGCTTACCGTCGATGGTAAGGATCACGTCGCTGCCGCGTACAGGTAAGGTGTCAAAACGCCCGCTCTTGTAGGATCCGATCTCCCGATTAAATCGATCCTTTTGTATGTATTTTACACCTTTTACTCCTCTCAGGACTTCCTCATACTGCTTTTCGACACCACCCGTTCCTATGATCTCTCCCATTTGGTAGTATGGGTTTTGCTGAATAATTCGTTCGTTCACTTCCGAGATATAGCCCAGCACATTGGCTGAGTGATCGACCTGATAATCTCGCAGGGAGCGCTTCTGAATATAGAAGCCATCATATTTGTACATCTTTTCAGACAGTGCAGCATATTCGTTTTTAGTGAGTTGAGGGATCACTACCCATGGCAGTCGAGGCGAATAGTTGTGTGCTTTACGTAGTGTTTCCTTGAATTGTTCCGGCGTAATATTTAGCAGGCTGCAAAATTCCAGCGTGTCCAATGGCTTTACATCCTTAGGGATCACCATCACGTCGTAGGATGGCTGGTTGGAAACCAACAATTCTCCATTTCGGTCGAATATATATCCCCGTTGCGGGTAATTGTATTCCACCTTCACCGCGTTAGTTTCAGACAACGCCTGGAAGGAAGTATCGTAAATCTGTAAATAAAAGAGGCGTCCCGCAAAAGCGATACCGGTCACAAGTACGATAGAGAAGAGTAGCAGTTTCCTCATGCGGTTCTTTTACTAAACAATAAGATGGTCGCAACCATCAAAATCACGGTGAATATTCCTGAAAGTAACGTGGATTTTAAAATCAAAATTATATGATCCATGTTAAAAATCTCGAGCGAAAATAAAATTAGGTGATGGAACACCACCATCGTGAGTATATACACAATTCGTTTGGCCAGAGGAGCGGTGCTAATTTTTAAGGTATTTAGCTGATAACTTACTCCAAAGGAGAACTTTAGGATCACGGGTCGTATCCATGCGATAAACACGCAAGCCGCCGCATGGACCCCTCCGCTGTCGCTAAAAATATCGATGGTCAATCCCAGGACAAAACTTAAAAAGATGAGCAGGGTTTTGTCCCCTGCAAGAGGATACACCAGGATGAATAAGGGATACAAGTATGGATTTACATATCCCATGAAATTCACATGACTCAAAAGCAACACCTGCACTAGCACAAGGGTCACAAACCGAACGATATTTACCAGCGTGTCATTGGTCCTCATCTTCTATTTCATTTTCCAATTGTTGGATTTCATCGGCGTCTCGATGACCAATCACATAGGCGTTTTTTACACTGGTCATGTCGGTAAATAGCTTCACGTTAATGGTGTAATAATCATCCCCTGAATCGTTATTGAAGTTGTGCACCGTCCCAATGGGAACGCCCTCCGGGAAGATGGTCGATCTTCCGTCAGTCACTATGGTGTCGCCGAGAGCCACTGGAGCCAATCTAGGGATTTCGATGAGCCCGATTAGGTTAGGGTCTCCACCATTCCAGGAAAGGTATCCGTAATGATCCGATTTCTTGAACTTCGCCACAACATGACTATTCGAATTCAAAACCGACTGCACGGTAGCATAATTACCGGACGTACTGTTGATGATACCTATGACCCCTTGGGGTGAAAGCACCCCCATATCAACCAAAATACTGTCGTTTCGTCCTTTGTCCAGGGTGAGGTTGTTTTTGGATTTTGTGTAACTGTTGTTAATGATCCGCGCCGGGACGAAGGTATAATTGGAGTCGACTACGGTCGTGTCAATGGGCATCATCGCATGTCGAAATCCGCCGTTTTCTATTAAAAACCGAAGCTCGGCATTTTCTTGAATGAGGAGTTCGTTCTGTTGTTTCAGATCGAAATAATCGGTAATACTACTTTTCAACTGGTAAATTCCGCCCGATAGGAAATTGGCTGATGTTACTGCCTTACTTTGGTGGTACGAATGTGAGCTGATGGTGAGGGCGATGGAGATCCCAAAAAGCAAAGCGAACAGCAGGAAGTTCTTATTCCGAATAAAAAAAGATAGAATCTGCTGCACGTGTTCGTATTTTTTGTTTGCAACAGGGCCACCCGGGGAAGTCCTGTATGTTTATTTTGTTTGTTGAGGTAGTGCCATCGGTTTGTCGTTTGATGGCAAACAACCGCATTCGATTTGCACGATAAAAGCTCCGATTGCCTCGCCTGTTATTTTATGAGAACGCTTTTGTATTTGGCGATATTCTTCAAGCAGATACCTGTTCCGCGTACCACGGCTCGCAAGGGATCTTCGGCGATGTACACTGGCAGATCTGTCTTTTGAGAAAGTCGCTTGTCCAGCCCTCGTAACATCGACCCACCACCGGCCAGGTAGATTCCGGTATTGTAAATATCAGCGGCCAATTCAGGCGGTGTCTGCGAAAGTGTTTCCATAACCGAATCCTCAATACGCAGGATCGACTTGTCCAGGGCCTTGGCGATCTTGGCGAGC
>JBCCHR010000090.1:0-9856 GCA_039028655.1 Bacteroidota bacterium | reverse complement strand
TTTTTATTGAAACGACAGGCTTTCAGCGTGTCGTTTCAATAAAAAATACACTTCTCCACAATAGTTATTTGAGAGTTTTGCCCTACTTAAAAAGTATCATCATTTTCGAATGTACTCCAAATCGCCTGATTTCGGTTCTTGACCGGATCGAACGGGAAACCGACTATCGATTCTTTTATTTGGAAACATGGATCGAAGGAATCAAGGTGTCTGGAGATTTTCAGGACCGAAATCTCGATGAGGTTCTTACCGACCTATTCGATGATACACTGCTAAACTTCTACATGGGCACCGACCGTCAGATAATCCTCACGCAGAACAACAGCATTTACGATGAGTTGCCGCAGGGATTCTTTAAACGAAATACCGGTGTGGTGAATGCGGATCCTTCCGAAGAAACCATCAAAGCGCCCATTTTTTACAAGGAAGCGGCTGTTTCCGAAGAAATAATTCCAACACGTACTGTACGCATTGGAAAGGAGGACAAGGATTCGAATCGCAGGACCTTGGTACTCTCAGGGACCATCACAAACGAAACCAACGGGGGTGCTGCTCCCAATGTGACGCTCCGTCTTTTGGGGACGAACCAAGGAACCCAGACCAACGATCAGGGGCAGTACCAGCTGGAATTGCCACCTGGTCTCAATCGTATCGAGGTGAGTAGTATCAATTTTCAGAAGAAAAGATACCGCGTCATCCTTTACAACGATGGAACGCTGGATATAGGACTGAAGGAATCGGTGGAGGACCTCCAGGAGGTGCTCATTCAGACCAATCGCGACCTCAATGTGAAGAACACCAATACGGGGGTGACCAAAATAGACGTAGATGAGATAAAGAACATTCCTTTGGTGTTGGGCGAACGGGACATCTTTAAGGTGGCGGCCACGTTGCCCGGTATTTCGTCGGCAGGGGAAGGTGCTTCCGGTTACAATGTACGAGGTGGTCGAACCGATCAAAACCTAGTCCGCCTGGACGATGCGGTGATCTACAATCCTTCTCATTTCTTCGGAATTTTTAGTGCGATCAATCCTTTTACCACCGAGGATGTAACCATATACAAAGGCCATGTTCCCGCCCAGTTGGGTGGCAGACTTTCGTCGGTTTTCGACATGACCACCAAGGACGCCAATGTCCAAAAAGTAGCTGGAGAGGCCTCCATTGGTCCGGTAACCAGTAGTTTGGTATTAGAGGCTCCTTTAGCCAAGGGTCGTTCAGGGATTCTGATCGGCGGGCGGGCAACCTATTCCGACTGGATCCTGCGAAACCTGGATGAAGAAGAATTACGAAAGAGTAAGGCTTCCTTTTACGATGGTGTGGTGAAATTCAATCAAAAGATCAACGAATCCAACGACCTCAGAGCTACGGTGCATTATAGTAGGGATGATTTTAGTATCACATCCGATTCCGTTTTTGGCTACAGCAATAGGTTGGCAGCGCTGAAGTGGAATTTTAAGATGAACCCCAAGCACGAAGGAAGCCTATCCATCACCAACAGCCAATATCAATTCGATATTGAATTTGACGGTCAGACCAATACAGATTTTGAACTGGGCTATGTGATTGACGAGTCGGAGCTGAGGACACAGTTCCAGTACCGTCCCAATGGCAAGCACACGTTTACCTATGGACTTTCGAGTAAGTTGTATGGCGTGGAGCCAGGTGAGATTCGCCCCGGTGGAGACGGTTCGATCATTACACCGGTTACCATAGACAGGGAGCGCGGTTTGGAATCGGCCGTGTTTGTGTCGGATCTCTTCCAATGGAGCGATAAATTCTCGATCGAAGCCGGACTGCGGTTCTCAACGTTTCAGGCATTGGGAGCGGGCAATCAAAACATCTATCAAGACGGTGTGCCAAGAAGTGATGCTACCCTCCTCGAAGTAAGGGAGTTTGGCCCTAACGAGGTGATCGAGTCGTACGCAGCACCTGAAGTGCGTGTTTCCGGACGTTATCTCATCAAACCGAATCTTTCGTTGAAAGGTAGTTTTAACAGCAGTTACCAGTACATTCATCAGCTGTCAACTAACACCACAGTTTCTCCCATCGATACATGGAAGCTGTCTGATGCCAACATTCGACCACAAAACGCTTTACAATATGCATTGGGGGTTTTCAAAAACTTTGAAGACAATATGTATGAGTTGAGTATTGAAGGTTATTACAAAAAGCTCAATGATCTGCTGGACTATAAGGTAGGTGCCCAGCTGCTGCTCAACGAGAAACTGGAGCAGGAAGTACTGCAGGGTGATGGGAAAGCATATGGAGTTGAATTGCTGCTAAAAAAGACAAGAGGTCGCTGGAATGGCTGGGTGGGATATACCTATTCGCGTTCGTTTGTGCGTCTGGACAGTGAGTTTGCCGAAGAGCGAGTGAATGACGGTGATTTCTTTCCATCCAATTTCGACAAGCCACATGATTTTACCGTGGTGAGCAACTTTAAGCTATCGAAGCGCTATAGTTTCTCAGCCAATTTTGTTTACCAAACAGGTCGCCCGGTGACTATTCCCGTTGGCAATTTTGTGATCAACGACACTGAGTTTGTCCTATTCGGCGACAGAAATCAGTTTCGCATTCCCGATTTCTACCGCTTAGACTTGAGCTTCAACATGGAAGGAAATCACAAGAAGAAGAAACTGGCCCATAGTTTTTGGAATTTTTCCATTTACAATGTCCTGGGACGAAACAATCCTTATTCCGTTTTCTTCGTTACCGAGAGCGGTGAGGTGAAGGCTTATCAGAGCTCCATTTTTGCAGTACCTATTCCCACCATCAGTTATAATTTAAAGTTTTAGCCCAATGCGACGGAGAGATCACTTACTATTATTTCTGATGACACTGGGCATGAGCCACAGCTGTATCGAAGAAATTGATATTTCCAACAAGGATTTTGAGAACGCGCTTGTTGTAGACGCCACGATTACTGATGTTGAGGGTATTCAGGAGGTTCGTTTAAGTCGCACCTATCCCTTCGAGGCGGATGGACCCACCCTTGAGGCCGGTGCGACCGTTTCGGTCATGGCCAACGACTTTTCGTATCCCTTTACGGAAGCATCCCCCGGACGCTATGTGTCCAACACTCCGTTTGCAGCCATTCCCGGCTTGGAGTATCAGCTTATTATCTCGACTGCGGAGGGCAGGTCGTATCGTTCGAACGTCGCACAACTCTCTGGATCTTCGGAGATCGAGCGTGTATACGCCATTCGAGAGACTAACGACAACGGTGTGAATGGCATGTCGATGTATGTCGATTCGTTTGATCCTGATGGAAATGCCAAATTCTATCAATATGAATATGAAGAAACATTCCGGGTAGAGCCACCTTACTTTGTGAATTTGGACTTGGCGAACGTCCCACAGACCGAGCCAAGCAATTGCCCCGAGTGCGAAGTAGAATTGGTTCCAAGGTCCGAAGACAAACGAATTTGTTATCGAACAGAGACCTCCAGGAATACCCTATTGGGAACGACTGTTGGATTCACTGAAGATCGAATTTCACGATTCCTTGTGCGGTTTGTAAAGAGTGATGATTACCGAATTTCGCACCGATACAGTATCCTGGTAAGACAATTGGTCCTCTCGGAAGAGGTGTACAATTACAAGCGAATCTTGAACAGTTTCTCAGAACAAGGAAGTCTGTTTTCACAGGTACAACCCGGTGTTACAATGGGAAATATTTTATCAGAAACTTCCTCCAACGAAATGGTGGTGGGATATTTTGCGGTGGCGTCGGTCGCTACCAAGAGGTTGTTTTTCAACTATGACGATTTTTATCCCAATGAACCGTTGCCGCCCTATCTCAACGAGTGTATTCCAAGGCCCCCATTTCAGTGTGTGCGACAGAGTTTTAGCCGATTTGAATGCGGAGGTCTCATTAAGGGAATACGTGCAAACACCATTGTTTATAAGGGAATGAATACCAACCAGTCTGTGCCCGGTGGGCCCTATTTGGTGATGGACAGGGAATGTGGCGATTGTACCGCATTGGGAAGCTCAGAACCACCTGATTTTTGGATTGAATAATAGTATCACAATGAAACGAATAGCAACCATTTTAGTTTTAGTATTCGCAGCCATGATACCGATGGCCTGTGTGGAAGAGATCAATGTCTCTGAAGAGACCTTTGACAGTGCCTTGGTGGTGGATGCCACCATTACCAATCAACAACAGCGGCACCAGATCTACCTGAGTCGCACCTATCAATTTGAAGATGATGGCCCGGCGGCCGAAACAGGTGCGCAGGTGCTTGTTTCTGGCAATGGAGTAACCTATCGATTTGATGAATCGGAAGTACCTGGCGTTTACGTCTCCAGTACCGAGTTTGCCGCTCAGTCTGGCATCGATTATACGCTGCAGATCAATACCAGCGACGGATCGGTGTATACTTCGGTTGCCAAGCAACTCACCAATAATGTTGGCATTGAGAACATCTACGTACAGCGAGAGAACAACGACGATGATGTAAATGGCATGTCGATCTATATTGATAGTTATAATCCCGGAGGAGACTCCCAATTCTATCGCTACGAATATGAAGAAACCTTCAAGATCGTGGCCCCGTTATGGAGGGATCAGGACGCCATAGTGATCGAAGGATACCCATTTTGTACCGTAGGACTTACCGAACGTCCGGAAGAACAACGCATTTGCTTTCGCACGGAAACATCGAACACCACCAACTTGTTTACCACGGCCAATCTTAGCGAAGATCGCGTAACACGGCATTTGGTGCATTTCGTGCAAAGCGACGATTACAAGATATCCCATCGGTACAGTTTATTGGCCAGGCAATATGTGCATTCGCAGGAGGTATTCGAATACCTGGAGACCTTGGATAGTTTTATCCAGGAAGGGAGTTTGTTTTCGCAGATCCAGCCAGGTTTCGTTCCTGGTAATATTTCTTCGGAAACCAATCCCAACCAAATGGTCATCGGCTACTTTGAAGTAGCTTCGGTCACCGAAAAACGCGTATTTTTTAATTATGTTGATTTCTATCCCAACGACTTACTACCACCCTATATAAGTACGTGCAGGATCCGTTCCCCGGGACGATTCCCGGAACATCAGGACAAGAGTGAGATGTGCGGCCCGCTCATCCGTGCGATCGAACGGCGCACCAAGGTTTTTCTTGAAGTAAACGAAGGAAGTGATTTTTTTCCTTTCCAAATGGTGCCCAGGGTATGCGGCGATTGCACGGCGATTGGAAGAACTAACCCACCGGATTTTTGGGTGGAATAAAAGAACGAAACAATGAGAAAGAGAATATTTAGTTTCTTGTTAGTGGCATCGCTTCTCTGCGGTGCCACGGCAAGTGCAGCAGATCACGACAATTGGAACCTCTCGGGAACCGAACAGATCTATGTTCACGTTAATGGCACCCTGTTCCTTACCGGTGAGTATATGTATTATACGGTATACTGTCTGGACCGCGCCAAAGGGGTCTTGAGTCAACAGAGTAAGATCGCCTATATCGAACTAATTGGGAAAGATCAAAAGGCTGTATTCAAACAAAAGATCGCTCTGGATAAGGGTGTAGGTCGTGCCGATTTCTTTATACCGAATCGAGTTGGCTCCGGAAGTTATAAGTTGATCGCCTACACCATGGGGATGAAACCGATGGGCTTGGAGCATTTTTATCAGCAGGACATCAGGATCATTAATCCTTATTTGGGCGATCAATCGTCCATAGTTTCGGAAACTGCAGCCATGGGTGGGGTAAAGGCCGAAGTGGATTCAGAAAAAACAAAAAAACAAGAGGTGGCAGCTACGCCTGGTACCAACCAATTTGAGCTGTTGATGGAAACGGACACCTTCAGGCGACGGTCGGAGGTCGAAGTGGCATTGCGCAATAATATCAACCTCAATGGCCTGGGTCGGTATTCCATGTCGGTTCGAAGACTAGACCAATTGCCCGAAAAAGCACCTCGTTCTTCGGTGGATGTGGTTACTGGATCCGATCGTAAGAACGTCATGGGATCGCCGAATCTCTTCAGCATAGAAAAAGAAGGATCGATCGTTTCCGGAACACTCATTTCCAAGGTGTCGGATCGAACGGTGGGTGGGAGAGATGTAGCGCTTTCTATACCCGGCAAAAATTTTTATTTCAAAGTAGATACGGCTTCCGAAGATGGTACCTTCCGCTTCTATATCGATCCCAATCTGCAGAGTGAGTCGGCCTACGTACAGGTCATGGGAGAAGGAAAGGAAGATTTTTTGATCGTAATGGATCAAACCGACGACCTGGACTATCGTTCGCTGTCGTTCGATGCATTTCAAATTGATCCCTCTATGGAATCGACCATCGTGAATCGCAGTATTCAAAATCAGATCGAGAATGCCTACTTCGAAGCGAAACCAGATACCGTCAAAGAGCAGGTGCCTGACAAACCCTTTATCTATTACGAGAAGAAATTGCGTTACGATCTGGATGAATACACCCGTTTTAATACGGTAGAAGAGGTATTTCAGGAGATCGTAAAACTGGTTTGGACGGCCAGGGACAAGGATGGTGAGCGCTTTGTTCGTGTATACAAGAACGAATTTAGCGAACCCACACGAGATCCTGCGCTGGTGTTTGTGGATGGTGTGTTTATTCAGGATCACTCAGATGTCCTAGACATGAATGCCGATCAAATACAACACGTGACCGTGGTTAGAAATGCGTATCGTTTCGGGGGAACCGACTACCAGGGGGTGGTATTATTGGAAACCAAAACGGGAGGCTATGCCTATCCACCCAACTCGTACACTTTACAGCTGTCTCCTGTTAATTGTGAACAGCGAAAGGATTACTTTCAGCAGGGATATGACAGTGCCGGACGGGAAACAGACCATAGAATTCCCGATTTTAGAACCCAATTATATTGGAATCCCGAAATCGTGTTGACCAAAGGTGAAGAGCGTTTTTCGTTCTTTACCTCCGATGCAACTGGCCTCTATGAAATAGCCTTGGAAGGATTTACCAACGATGGGCAACCTGTTTCTCTGCGGAAGCGAATACGCGTGATCGACTAGTGGGTCGCGTTGTGCTTTAGTGCCGGACGTTATTTTTTGCTACGGAAAACCCTTATTATTTCTATGGTATTCCATCTATGTACTTAATAATTAGAGTGTTAACTTTAATTATGTAAGTATATCCTCTACTTACGACGATTGTTTACTCCCCAATGAATTGGCAAATTGCCTATGTAGCGCTGATAAAATGAAGTTCAATTGGCGGGATACTTTTTGGAATCTCTAACACGTTCTAAAGAAAGGCCTTCCACAAACAATCTGAAATCATGAAACATTCCATAATCATCTATATGATGCTCTTGCTCGTTCCGTTGGGGTGCGCCAGACAAGAGAATACGAACGAAAATGAAGGATCCTCAATCGACCTGGACATCTCATTGAGTGCCACCGAAGCTTCCAGACAAGCCACATCGGCACTGGATTTTAGCAGCTTTGGTAATTCTCATGACGCCGCCATGGACTATGTGGCGGCCATGCCGGGATTTGCTACTGCGAGTCTTCAACAAATCTATAATTACGTGAACAGCTATAGCGACTCGGTGACCGCGCCAGGAAATTGCGGTTGCGACACCTGGCAGGATCAGGCGAATCATATGAACGAGATCGAGTTTATGGTGGAGCATCCGGCCCATGCTTCTACGGCCTTGGTGAGTATGGGTATGATCGATCCTGAAGATATGGCCTTGACCGACCAGTTCTTTGCGATTCTCGACAATGCTGCTTCCTATCCTAATATGACGTATCAAAGTGTCGAAGAATTTACCACTGAGGTCGAGTTGTTCGAAAGTTATATCCTGGCCAATCATCCGGTGGTGTATGATCCGGTTGTTAAAACAGGGAACCATGCTGCAGTGCTATTGGGGGCCTGCGCTATTGTTAAGAACAGTTATGCCTATTGGATAGACGCGGCAACCAATACCAGTCATCCCTGGCACGACCGAGTAGTGAATCAAACATTCTTTGGCGCCAATAGTGCTACCGTTGCAGGGAGTACAAATTTGGAGCGAGGGATATTTGGTGATATCTGGCGAGGCATCAAGCGTGCGTTTGTCGACGCCGCCGGATTTGTCGTAGGAGGCAATTGTGGTGGAATACTTGACAAGAATGGTAGGGACGTTGGTTGTGCCGTTCGTCATGCGGGCCGGAAATCTTCCGGTGTACGATAGTCAAGAATTTTGATCAGGGATGCGATGGCCAGGCTACTTGAGCCAGGACGTTCCTTTATAGTCATCATTTCTGGAAGCCACCTCCCTGTTTTTCATACGCAGGTGGGTGGCATCTAATTGTTTGCTTCGGTACCCGAGCAAATGAAAGAATTGTTTGGTAAAAAAACGCGCAACCTTTAAGTCCACGATCAATTCCTCACGTTTTCCGGTTCCCCATTTAATTCCAGGCAAGAGGGCAAGGAAACGGTCGAAGTACACCTTCCGCAGTAATTTTGACAATCCCAGAAAGAACTTGGGTGTTTTTTTTATGATGAAGAATCCATCTTCACCTTTTCCCTGGTATAATGGCATAAAGATCTTCCCGGATCTGGGAGCCGTTACAGGGATTCCGGACTGAGCGGCGAGGTGCTCGTGTTTTTTTATCTTCTGAAAGTTGACATATCCCGGCTCCATTTTAAAATCGCTGCTCTCGTTCACTTTATGATGATAGACGATCTCAAAGAATTGTTGAGCAACACTGGTATGCGAACGCAGGCGTTGAAGATGTTTCATCACCGAAGGTTCCGATAAAGACACGCATCCTGTGAAAGCAAGGGACAGGTAGATAAACGAAAGCTGATTTTCATAGGCCACAGGAGCATCATGTTGCCCGGCTTCGAAGCCAAAGGCCACGTAGCCCAGTTCATTGATATAACTTAGCATGGGGCCATGCAAGAATTCCTCAATCCCTAACACAATGGGGAGGGGGTATTGCTTGGTGAATGCCCTGTTCAATAAGCTGTCGTTCACCGTAATGAAGGGTACCGTTTCACTGGATGTGGTGTGCAAGTCGAAAAAATAGAAAGGTCCGGATTCCGACTTTAAGATGGTCTCAATCGTTTTGTAGAGATCGATCTGTTCTTCTATTTCCGCGGGGATGTGTTGTCCCCGGTCCGTCATCATCGCATCTATATTCTCTTGTGTCCAGATACGGTTCAGATCCAGCTGCGAAAAACGAATGCCCTTTTCCAGGGCATTGAGGTTTCCGCTTATAGCATAAATATTTCCTGAGCAGCTAATACTCTTCTGGTCAAGGTTGTCCATCAAGCGTTGCAACGCGAAAACTCCACTGGGTTCGTTGCCATGAACACCAGCGGTAAAAATGAGGGTAGGACCATTTTGACTGCCTCGGTGATGACCGATAATTCGATTGATCTTTATGGATTTCTTTAGGGCCTTACTATGGATTTCAATCATTATCAAACGCAATTACGTCCTTGATCGTAACGATGCCTACCAGTTCATTATCCTGAAGGATGGGTAAGCATCCGTACTCATTTTCTTTCATTAATCGGATCGCCTCTTGTATGCTTGTTTGAGGTCCGACAGAAAGGACGTCTTGGGTCATGATATCGGCTACTGTTAGTCTTCGTTCAACCGTTTGCTCATTCAACTTGCTGGCATGCGTCCAGGTAAGTAATCCACAGAAAATACCATCGTCATTCTCAACAGGTACGTGGTGGATGTTCTTCCAGGCCATTACACTGGTGGCCATTTCAGCCAGATCCGATTCCTTTACGGTAAACACTCTGGTAGACATGATCTGTGCTACGGTACTTGCCGAACTCCTTAAGGGAGCGTCTGTGTCGATGTCTGGCCATCGGGAAACCACTTTCCCAGTTTGTTGATTTTGATA
>JBCCHR010000089.1:0-9910 GCA_039028655.1 Bacteroidota bacterium | reverse complement strand
GGCGTTTTGGTTTTCAGAAGAAAACAATAAATACGCATTTCTACGTAATCGTTTCCTAGTTTGAATACCCTACATTGAGCTGTGAATTCCTTAAATAGATTTGGTATGAAACTTACATACACCTTCGCCATTTTGGCGTTGATCATTGGTTTTAGTAGCTGTGGGAACCAGCAAAAGGAGACGATGGCTTCCGAAGAAAAACAAGAAGTCCGCGATTCGGTGATCTTTAGTTTTTCCTTCATGGGTTGCAATCGCGTAGATCGGGGCGATGTTCAGGATTCGGTTCCGTCTACGGCGAACAAGTATGTTTTGGAGCGTATTTTGGCAGAAATGGCCCAACAGGAAAACAAGCCGGAGCTCTTTTTCTTCCTTGGCGACCTGGTGCTGGCCGAATCGACCACCGAAAAGTTGAATCACCAGTTGGAAGCATGGGTGTCGCTCTACGATAGCACTTCTTTTCACAATTCAGGGATCGAATTGGTCGCCGTACCAGGCAACCATGAAATGCTGTACGCGAGGGAGGTCTTTGACAAGAATGGCAAGAACGGTAAATGGAAGGAGTTTCCCCTGGCTGGAAGCACGGATATTTGGCTCAACTACATGAAGGAGCATATGCCGAAGGACCGTGATACCGTTGCCAGTACCGATACGCTGGACAATAGGCTCACTTTTTCCTTTATTAGACATAACGTTGGATTTGTTGTGATGAACACAGATAGTTACAACCCGCCAAACAAGAAAAATCCCTATGGTTTGGAAGGGATGATCCCGACCGATTGGATCATTCAAAAGATTGATGAATATAAGGCAAACCCAAACATCGATCACGTGTTTGTTTTAGGGCATAAGCCCTATTACGTGGATGGAAAACCCAATACCGGCCATCACGGTATTCCCGAAGGTCCGATCCTATGGCCCGCTATGGAAAGTGCTGGCGTTGTCGCGATGTTGTCGGCACATTTGCATGACTATCAACGTTTACAACCCATCAACGATTCACTGGGTGGCGGGACCTATCAGGTAATCGCCGGCAACGGCGGTAGTTCGGGTACAGCTCCATTTTTCGGGTACAGCACCATCTCGATCATGAGTAGCGGTGCGGCTGTGTTGCATTCTGTTGGCTTTTGTAAAGGAGACCCTTATACAACTCCGGTTCCCGAAAATGCTACCACTACCAGAGACTCTACCCAACTTACCTGGGCTCAGAATCCGGACGTTTTTAATCAGCCGTATACGGGGTGCGACTAGGACTGTTGAAAGTAGCCCCGGCAAGAATCGAACTTGCATCTAAAGTTTAGGAAACTCTTGTTCTATCCATTGAACTACGGGGCCGATTGTGGTTATAAAATTAAGCGAAATTTCTTGAGGACAGCTATGTCCCGAGTTGTATTGTTGCATTCAGTGTGGACGTCCTATGATGGGACGCCGTGATCATTTCAGCAAAAGAAATGTAACTATTTCTCAGGTGAGGCGTCATAATAATGTCGACGCGTACCTACCGGTACAAAAAGCCATTAGCCATGGAACCTTCAAGTTTTCGCCTGGGTGATTGGACGATCCATCCTATGCTCAACAGAATCGCTCCCAACCGAGGTGGCGATCCGGTATCATTGGAGCCCCAACTCATGAAGTTGTTGCTTTACCTGGTGCATCATCGAGGTACGTTAGTAACCAAAGAACAGCTTTTGGAAGCCGTCTGGGAAGATGTGATCGTTGGGGACAACGTATTAACACGTGCCATTTCTTCTCTTCGGAAGGCACTTGGCGATCACCCGCAGGAGCCAAAGTACATTGAGACTATCAGTAAAACCGGTTACCGATTGATTGCCGAGGTAAGGCCCATTTCCGAAGAAAAAGAAAACAAAGATTCCAATGGAATACTGAAAAGCCCGGGGGTGTTATTTGCTTCCCTGGCATTACTCGTGCTTTTCGGGGCGTTTTCGACATGGAAGGTCTGGTCTCCCGATAAGGAAACCGCCGTTTTGCATCCGGTGGCAATCGCGAATAATGATTTTACCGAATACTACCCAGCCATCTCGACCGATGGCAATTTTGTTGCTTTTGCCGCAAAAACGGAAGGAAGTGGCAATTGGGAGATTTACGCCAAACGGATAGGTACCGAGAACCTCATTCCACTTACCCAGCACCCGGCCGTTGATCTTCGACCTGTCTGGTCGCCCAATGGTGCCTACGTATATTATATGCGTTACGAGCAGGGTGCAAAAGACATTTTTAAGGTCTCCATGACCGGCGGACAAGAAGTGCGGGTGCTTAGTCCAGGGGAGTTTTGTTCCGGGAATTTCGATATCGCCCCGGGCAGTGATGAGATTGCGTATAACAATCGGAAAGATCGAGGTACTCCTTTGCAGATCGAACTGATCGACCTAAAAAGCAACGAAAGACGAACGATCACGGATCCACCAAGCAATTTCAACGGAGATATACATCCAACCTATTCACCTGATGGATCTAAGTTGGCTTTTATCAGGGAACGAAATCCGGTGAGCATGTACCTGCATGTCATTGAATTGGGTACCGGGGTCGAGTCGCAAATTACCACCGAGCATATGTCGATCAATGGATTTGATTGGTCGGAAGACGGGGAGTCCCTGATCTATGGGACTGACCGGACCGGAATCTACAAGCTTTGGAGGGTAGACCTGGTGAATAAGGAAAGCAAGATGTTGCCTGTATCCGATTATCAAATGGTGATGCCTCGGGTGGGGAGCAATGGGCAAATGATATATGCCAAGCTTCAGGACAATGTGAACATCTGGTCATTCTCGATGGCCTCTCGTGAAGCCAAACCCTGGCGGTCTACCAAGGAATTAGACCTGAATCCAACCTTCTCACCCAACGGAAAGAAAGTGGCTTTTACCACCAATCGTTCCGGTTCATTCCAATTGTGGAATAGTGAGCCTGACGGTAATGATGCACGAATCATTACCGATTTCAAAGGGCAGTATTTGAATGCTCCCCGCTGGTCTCCTGATGGTAAGATGCTCGTTTTCCAGGGATATTCCGAAGGAAGTTCCAAACTCTACACGGTGGACAGTGCCGGCGGTATTCCTGAGACGATATCCGGAATTACCGGGGAAAGCCATACGCCGGTATTTGGCCCAGATGGGATCGATATCTATTACAGTTCGGACGTTTCAGGTTCGTGGGAGATCTGGCGTTCTTCCATTCACGGGGGCACTCCTGAAAAGGTGACCTCCCAGGGAGGATATGCACCTCAGATCCATCCAGAAAGCCCCGACCGGCTATTTTACGTAAAAAAGGACCAACCCGGGATCTGGAGTCTGAACTTGCAATCGAAGGAAGAGCAACTCGAGATACGTCCGTTCTTGCCTAAGAAATTTGGGGCGTTTTCGGTGGCAGCACACGGGATTTATTTCTATAACGAAGCCACTCGCACCATCGACCTGATGAATTTTGATAATCGGGAGACGACTACGTTGATTCAACCCAAAAGAATTTCGCCCATCGGGACCACGATCCACTATTCCGATGCAGCCAAGGTCCTGCTTTATGCCCAGGTAGACCAGATCGATGCCGATATCATGCGCCTTGAACGCCGATAGTTACTGTTGGTCTTAGCGGCGATTAAAAAGGCGAATCCATATAATCTTCAGGAAAACTTCACAAAATCATGTCGGTTTTGATGCTGTTTTTTTCGTGCTTGGTGGTATCAATAATTCCAATTAATACCATTTTACAAAATGAAAAAAACAACATCAATCAAAATCAGATCGGTTAGGAGTCTTGCACTAACCGTTTTATTTCTATTAGTATCTATCACCTTGCAGGCACAGCAAAAGAACATCGATATGGGGGATCGGTTTCAGATCAATAAAGACGGATCGTATGTGACCTTTGAAACCAGCTATCACGGATTTCCGATCATACGAGGATCGATCAAAGCCTACCAGGCCACTATCTTCTACGATCCGGATCAGGTGGATAAAACCTCGGCCACCATTCGTTTTGGAGCCGAGAGTGTTTCTACGGCACACGATAAACGAGATGCCGAACTACAAGGATCGGCCTTTCTGGATTCCGGTAACTTCCCTGGCATGTGGTTTCAAGGCACAGAAGTTCGGCCCACAGATACAGGATTTGACCTTGTTGGGACCCTTCAAATAAAGAACATTGCCAAACCGGTAACCGTTCATGTCGAAAAACCCACGGTGATCCGTAAGGCAATGGAAGGCCGGGATATGATGATGATGAAGGGGTCGCTCACGGTAGATCGAAAGGCATTTAATTTGGGTGCTGGATCCAACTATGAACAGCTCCTGGGCAATGAGATCACTATCGAGTTTCACTTTCTATGCGCCAACTATACCATAGGTTATCTACAAGCAACCTACGGACAAGAGATCGCACCGGGGAAGTTGCATCCTGTTGGCCTGCTTTACAAGGAGATCAAACAAAATGGACTTCCCGCAGGCAAGAAGAAGATGGAATCCCTGGTAAAGGACGACTTTTACTCCAAAGGCAATTGGCCCAGTATTCTGGCCAACCTGGGATGGATCCTTATGACCGATGGGCTGGCCGATGAAGGTTTGGAGTTTTACGAAATGGCTCTTGCCAAGAAACCCGGACATCTACCTTCCTTACTCAGAATGGGTGATGCCTATGTGATCGGGGGTTATTACGATAAGGCCCTGGGACACTATCAGAAAGAATACGCCTTGAAGGAACGTGCCCGGTTCACACATTTACCGCACATGATCAAGCTCCTGAGCGGAACGTTCCACCTAACCGATATGAAATGAAAGGGCTAATAGGCGTACTACTTCTCATGCTGTGCTTTCAGAGCTGTGGACAGCAGCAGGGAGAGAACGACAGGGCACTGGTTGGAGCCATTTTAGATGCTCCCAGAGACATTTCCATCGCCATAGACGAGGCGAGGAAATCGGACAACATTCGAAGTCTACTTGTGAGTCACAAGGGAGCATTGATCGTGGAGCACTACTTTACATCCTATCCAAAGGACAGCCTGGATCATATGCGATCGGTTACCAAGAGTGTTATGGCTACTCTTATTGGTATTGCCATCGATAAAAAGATCATTGCACATGTGGATGAATCCATTGCCACCTATTTAGGCGATGATGCCAGTGGCTATGAAGACATCACCATCCGGCACCTGCTTACCATGACCAGCGGTCTGGAATGGGATGAAGGCATAGGATACAACGACAACGACGAAATGAAGGAAGGCCCCAGTCAGTTAAAATATGTGTTGGGCAAGCCTATCGTTCACCCACCGGGTAGCAAATGGAACTATACCACCGGCGGAACTCATTTATTATCGATCATTCTCACACGGGCTTCCGGGATGAGTACCCTGGAGTTTGCCAATCGACATCTCTTTGGCCCTTTGGGCATTGATGGAATACGATGGAAAAAATTTAAAGGGGGATATTACGGAGGAGGTTCTGGCCTTGAGTTAAAACCCAGACATATGATCCTATTGGGAGAGCTTTTCAAAAATCATGGTATGTTTAATGGAAAACGTATTGTTTCTGAATCGTTTATGCGTACTGCGGTGTCTCCACAACAGCCTGAAGGGGATGAAAGTTTCGTGGAAACCAGCGGATACGGGTACTGTTTTTGGACCAATCATGAAGAAATGGCAGAGGGGTATGCGGCACAAGGATACGGTGGGCAAACGATCGTTGTTTTGGACGATTACGACCTGGTCATTGCAACGACCTACAAATGGAGAGTGCACGGTGAGCAGGCCGCGAAGCAGCAACAAGAGGCCTTCAATGTGGTTACCTATGCCATAGCCAAACAGTTTATTGATATAAAATAGTTTTGAAGTGGCCCATGTGGATCGTTCAGGTTGGGGCATTTATTTGGGTGCAGCTCTTCGTGCAATGGGGTTTATTTGCACAGGCTGAGGCTACCCGTTTTGACGCTCGTGTCGTAAATGCCCTAACCAACGATTTGGCGCGTTTGAATGCCCAGGTGGATGTGTTGCGTCTGGCACAATTGGATTCAGTATCCTATGTTACGCATTTCTATGAAGGCCTGCGAAGTGTTTCGCAGATGTTGGACTCATTGAATAGCACAGGAAAGAAATCAGGTTCAGAGCATCTAATTGAGCGTTCCTTCGACCTGGTTAGTTCGGGAACGTGGCGGCATGACATGGCGATATTGCCGAACGTTCTGAGTGATGAGCCAATTTCATCGTTCTATATAGAGATGCTGGATCGCTTCTCAGGTCCTTGGTTTGGCCATTGGAATGGAAAAAAAGTAAGACACTTTTGGTTGCGAAGTGAGATGTGGAAGCCTCCCGTGATCACCGAAGATTCATCGTTGATGGTTATTGCCCATCAATCGGTTTTCACGGGGGATGGCTTCGGCTGGAACTACCTGATCTTGAAGAATGACAAGCCTTATGTAGCGGGCTATGTTTGTCATTTCTCGGATGACGGGGAGGTGTTCCTAAGACGTCCACATTTGGGAAGTGTGGTGGCGAATGGATTGGTCTGGGTAACCCGTGAGCACGTGTTTTTCGAGTTTGTTTGTACCGTGCATCATTGGCTTCCCAAACACTACGTCATCTTTTCAGTACCACGCAAGGACGCCATGACAAAGGCTTCAATTTCGGAGGTCGTTCACGAGGTATACTACTCCGAATTCCGGTGGCCCTACGGTTTTCCAACGTTGAGTCATCTGGCGGAATAGCCCTTCCATTTCAGCATAAAAAACAACACGAGAGCAAACACACAGTTGTAGATCAGGATCAGTCCAATAAAAGAAGGCCACGTATCGAAGGTGGCGCTCTCCGGGATAAATAAAATGCTGTTTCCATCGTCAACACTGCTCACCAGATGTCGAGTGGCCCAATTATTTCCGAGATGCAAACCTACGGGCAGCAACAGGGATCCCGACCGCAATAGTGCGGTTGCAAATAGCAGATGTCCGATCGGGATACTCACCAGAAGCATGATGAGTATGGGTGGTCGGCTCAGCACCTGCTCGTCCATTATGTGAATGAGCGTAAATAATACTGAGAATAGGATGTTTGCGGTAGTGATGTTCCAAATTTCAAGGGTCTTTTTAAACAGATAACCACGAAAAAGCAATTCCTCGACCAGGACCATGGGTAGCAGGTAATACATGGATGAGAGGATGGAGTTATAGTTGATGGATGTGGCGAAGACCAATGCTTCACCCGAATAGATAGTCCTTAAAATTCGTGCGATCAAAAAGGCCACTGCCCCAATGAGAAAGCCAACGAGAAGCAGTTTGAAGTTCCGACCAGAAATCGTTAAACCGATAGTTTTCATAGACTTTCCCTCGCGCCGATAGAGCCACCAGGTGGTGAGCAGAAGGAGTATAGCCGGGAAGTAAGGGAAGTAGCGTTTCAGGCCGGGTTGGTTGACAATCGTGCCAACGGTCATGGCTACTGCAATAAAAACAATGGCGATAAGTAGCTGTAAGACGGGCTGTTTTTTTGGGATCACTTTTTTCTTTTTTTATTCTGAAATATTTCTTGCCTTAAACCAAGGGTGTCGAAAGAGGAAAACCAAAGTCGCCAACGTGGCGATGGGTGTGAATAGTCCTCGAAAGAATGTGTAGAAAGATTGTCCTGGTTCGGAAAGTTCGGTGGACGAAATTGCCGAAAAAAGAAGTTCGCCAAAGAGCGGTGCTTCGTAGAAACACGACATCACAAGGTTATAACCTATATGCAATCCCAATCCCAAATAAATGGATCGAGTTTTATGGAAGACATATGCCCAGACCCATCCGGTGGTGCCGGTGATCAGGATCACGTAAGCAATGAGGATCCATCGTTCCCCCGTAATTCCGTAGGAAAAAACATGGTAAATTCCGAAGCAAATCGCGGAAAGGAGTATTCCCCATCGCGCACCGAGCCGCCGAATGAGCAGATAGAGTAGGGCACCTCTAAAGACCAGGTCTTCGGTAAGGGCCGAGCGAAGGTGGTACACAAAGGCATCCAGGAGCAGACCAAAGCGAAGGCCTTGGTAGTTCCACTCAACCGTTTTGATCCGGGTCTCGATACCGATCAACGTCAAACAAAAGACAACGATCAAGGTCATGCCCAACAGCCAATGAATCAAATGTTTTGGGCATGGCAGTATGCCAATGGCCCTTAGGTCTTTCCTCTCGAACAGGAACAACAGTCCCCATGAGACTAATAGTAGTACTAATAATCCTAACATAATAGTAAATGGTAAAGATGAAGGCGCTTAGCGCTTGTTTTTCAGAAATGAAATTGAAAATGGGTAATAATAGGCCCCTGACTTGATGGAAGACAGCGTATTTCTCAAGCTGAAGAACACACCAATAAGTACGATGGCTCCGGTGATGAAATAATTGTATCCTGGGATCACGAAATAAAGTGCGAGCGACAATACAAATAATAGGCTCATTGTGCTATGAAAGTTGATAACCGCACGTCCGTGTTGGTCGTATTTTTTATGATCGTCTGCCTTGTTCATCCAGACAAATAATGGAAACAATACGTTGGCCAGTGGTATCATGAACCCAAAGAATGGCGTGGCGTGCAGCAGCAGCATCCATTTCCTGCTGATGGGCTCCTCCTTGGGATCATCCAGTACGATGAGGTCGTCTACTTCAACTTCCAGTCCAACTGCCAGTAGTTTTACGGTTTGAAGATGCGGTTGTACGTCTCCCTTTTCGATACGCTGTATAGTTCGCAATCCAACGGTGGTACGCTCGGCCAGTTCGTCCTGCGTATAACCCATTCGCTTGCGATGGTACAACAAATTCTCTTTGATCGTCGGTTTTTTCATGTATCACATTTTGATGGGACAAATCTAAGGGGGAAACCTTGATTTTTATACGCCATTTAAATGTCACCTAACTGTCATTTGCCCAATTTACGGGGCTTTTGGGCTAATTTATAGGTTTTTCTACAAAATGTACATGAAATAGCCTCCTTAAGAATTGCAAAGGAGGATGAATTGGAAGGAGATCAAAATTCTGATCGAAATTGCACGATATCAATAGGAAACCGGGACTAGAAATTGGAATCCATATAGATCTTCCAGCTACCGTCGTCTTGTTTTTTCCAGATCAACAGATAGGGTAAATTATAGGAGCCACTGCATTTGCCCATTTCAAAAACGGTGCTTTCGTTCACCGGTTGCACCAATAAAGGATGTAATTCCAATGAGTAGGACGGGTTATTCATATACCCGTACTCCTTCGAAAGCTGGTCATAACCACGCAATATCCTGCCGCGATTATAGTAGATCGCATCATAAGTGTACAACTGCTTGACCAGTTCGTTCGCCTTGTGGGAATTGCAAAGCTCCATCCATAGGCTGCGTGCTTTAGAGATATCGGACAAATCAACTTCCCCGTCGCTGGCGGCGTTTTTATAGACAGCCTCCAGGATTCTTTTTTCTGAATTATTTTCGTTCACCCATATGCTCATGGTCGAGAAGCTGGCATCCTTTGAGGTTTGAAAACTCCCAATTTCATATTCCAGATTTTGGTGCACGGAAACTCGCTTTAAGCTTTCCGATTGGATTTGTTCTCCATGTTTTTGCTGAAGCACTTTTGCGTATAATTCCATTGCGGCGGAACCTTTGATGAGTCCCTGCTCTGAGATGCCAACCACGGCTGGGTGATAATTTGAACTGTCCTGACTAAAACCGGAAGGCATTGCAAAGGTGAGCGCAAAAAGGATTCCGAAGAAAAATCTACGCTACGTCCCCTTCAGCGATCAGCCGGAGCAGAAGGGCAAGTACGTCTTCCGCTGGCTCTCGGACGACCCGGTCGGGAGCGTCTTCGACTTCGCCTGCGATCTCGAGCTCCACGCAGAGAGCAAGCGCGCCGCGCTGCGGGCGACGCCCGACGCGGTGTGGGCCGCGTGGCCGAAGGCACTACGGTCGGC
>JBCCHR010000088.1:0-10013 GCA_039028655.1 Bacteroidota bacterium | reverse complement strand
CTCACGATCTCCGAAGACCGGCTCGAGGACTTTGAAGCATTTGTTCGGAAGCGTTTGCTTGCCAACGTGCAGACCGCGCAGTCGAGTAACGGTCTTGAACTGGATGGAGCTGTCGTGCCCGGAGCGCTCACCGACGACTTTGTCGACCTGTCACAAAATTTTGCCTTCGAGGCCACAGATTCCTTCACCATCGAAGCATGGGTAAAGACCGACGTTACCGGTTTAATGCAGATCGTTTCCAAGCTCGGGATCGAAGAAAACACTTTCCGTGGTTGGGGAATGCAATTGAGTTCCATGGGGACCATTAGTGGTTATGTATCGACCGAATGGTTCAATAATTTCCGGTACGTGGAAGGAACAGCCTTTGTCGCCGATGGGCAGTGGCACCATGTCGCACTTTCGTTTGACGGCGCCGATACCATCCAGTTGTACGTAGACGGGCAACCCGATGCCAATTCCGACGAAACCATCGCGGGGGCATTGACCTCGATCGAGACCACCTCCGGCACCCACATTGGGAATTACGATGGCAATGGAAATCCGGGAGAGTATTTCTTCGGAAACATTGATGAGATCCGCATTTGGGACACGGTTCGTACGGCCGCCGAGATCCTCGAGAACTACAATAGTGAAATGGGAGGCACCGAAACCAATCTGATAGGGTACTACAAATTGGATGTCCCCAATTCTACCTGCGACGTGCAGGATTGCAACAGCAATGAAGCCCATGGAACCCGTATGGGAAGCAATGGCACCAACGATCTGGCGCAATTCTCCGACGACGTTCCTACGCTAGCCGACGTGCCATGTGGCGCTACTATCGACTGCCAGATTCTGGGAATTACCAGCAACAACCTGGCTCAATTTAGCTTGTTCCCATCTCCGGCATCCAACGTGGTAAACATTGCCGGGATCGACATGAACGGACAGGAAGTACAGATCTACAATGCTCTTGGACGACTGGTAAACACACAAGTGGTTGCCGACCAATCCATCGATGTATCATCGCTTAACAGTGGTCTCTATTTCATTTCTTTTGACGTGGAAGGACAGTCGGTAAGCAGAAAGATCATCAAACGATAAATACAAGCAGCACGATGAAGTACATATATTTTCTATCCCTCGTAAGTTGCCTATCGCTAAGCGCCCAGGAGATTCCGTCATTCACCCCGGAACTATCTTTTACGGATGTGGAAGCACTATCGTCCAACTATTCCCTGGCGCCCTGTGCACAGGTAACCGAAGGAACCTTCGAAACAAGCTACGGTACGAATTTTACCGACTTTGTAATGGCAGACAATTTTAACGTCGGCCCGGGAGAGAGTGCCAGCATCAATACGTTGATCGTTAACATTCTCACCCCACAGGGAAACAATATCGCCAGTGCCGATATAAAGATCCATGCCGATGTTTCCGGGTTTCCCGGAGCGGTGCTCGAATTTTTCGACGATCTGGCACCCACCGACCAAACGGTCGTTCAAACGGGAACCAGTGGCAACGATTTCCACCAGGTGACTTTTGACTTGAGTGGCAGCGAACTGGAATTGTCCGGCGGGAGCGCAGGAGCCAAGTATTGGATTGCCATCACCACAACAGCCACCTCAGGGGTCGACAATCAGTTTTGGGAAGCCACCAGTGATATCACCAATGGCCAGGCAGTGTTCTCAGCCGATGGAGGTGCGCTTTGGACCCTACTCACCGTGGAAGGCGTCGATTACGAATTTGTGATGACCGTGGAAGCAGAGTGCATCCTTTCTGTGGATGATTTCGACGACTCCCAACTTGCGGTTTTTCCCAATCCAACCGATGGGATTTTACAATTGGACGGGATCGAATTATCCGGTGTCGAGGTGGAACTCATCGATTTGAACGGCCGTCTTCTGGATCGCCTATCCATTCAGGAAAATCGGATCGATCTGCACAGCATACCGGCAGGATTGTATTTTCTCCGGATCGAACACCAAAATACGTTGATCACGAAAAAAATTATAAAACGCTAGAAAAGGAAATCCCAACAGGCCGTCCCGTATCGGGGCGGCTTTTTTTATCGCGCCAATACACCCTTCTTCTCCATCAGAGGAAGTGCAACGGCATTGTCTTCCAATACTGAGTGGGAGGGCAACTCGAAGATCTTGTCGTACAAGGTGTCACCAATAAAATACGTGAGACTAAAGTAGTTATTGAGCTTTAGCACACTATCTTCTAAAAACTCGACCTTAGCAAAGCTTTTTGGTGGTAATAGTTTTAACGAATGGCGCATGCGCGAGGTGCGATCCTGCTCATCTTTTCCTTCGGAAACGATCAGTACGGTTTCCAGAGGATCGGATCCATCGTTGATAATGTAAACGTTCCAATCGTGGGTTCTAAAGTCTTCATTGTACTCCTGAACGGCAGCCATATAAACGTCCTTTACCTTTGGGATGATGATGTCTTTTTTCATAGTAATTTGAGGGTATCCCTTTACAGTTGAGAGGTAGGGAAACTTTTGTGATAAAGAGGTTAGATAGAATCCTTGAACTGCTCCAGAAAACGGATGTCGTTCTCACTGAACATGCGGATATCCGGAATCTGATGCAGGAGCAGGGCGATACGATCGATCCCCATTCCGAAGGCAAAACCGGAATACTCGGAAGCATCGATACCGCAATTCTCAAGTACATTCGGGTCTACCATACCACAGCCCATGATCTCCAACCAGCCGGTTCCTTTGGTCATTCGATAGTCCGTTTCAGTCTCCAATCCCCAGTACACATCTACCTCGGCACTGGGCTCGGTAAATGGGAAATAGGAAGGTCGCAACCTGATCTTAGATTTACCAAAGAGTTCGGTGGTGAAATACTGGAGGGTTTGTTTGAGATCAGCAAAGCTCACTCCCTTATCTACGTACAATCCTTCTACCTGGTGGAAGAAACAATGCGAGCGAGCCGAGATTGCCTCGTTTCGATATACTCTTCCGGGAGAAATGGTTCGAATAGGCGGTTGGTGATCTTCCATATAACGCACCTGTACAGAAGACGTATGGGTACGCAACAAAATATCGGGATCGGTTTGTATAAAGAAGGTATCCTGCATATCCCGGGCCGGATGGTGCTCGGGCAAGTTGAGCGCCGTAAAATTATGCCAGTCATCTTCGATCTCTTGCGCTTCAGAAACATTAAAACCTATTCGGGAAAAGATCTCGATGATCTTGTTCTTTACGATGGAAATAGGATGTCGCGAACCCACTTCCAAAGGTTCTCCGGGGCGGTACAGATCGCCATACACTCCCTTGGTTTCTTCCTGACTCTCCATACTTGCACGCAAGGCACTCACCTTCTCTTCGGCTGCTTTCTTGAGCGAATTGATGGTTTGTCCGAACTCCCGCTTTTCTTCATTGGCAACATTCTTGAATTCGGCGAATAAATCGTTCAACAGTCCCTTCTTTCCCAAATATTTGATCCGGAAATTCTCTACCTCATCTTTGGTCTTGGCTGTGAATGCCTCCACCTCTGCAATATGTTCTTTTAATTTATCGATCATGATTCTCAATCAAGCTAAGGCGCAAAATTACAACATTCTTCCAATTAAATCGAGGGGATGGGAGCCATTTTGAAGAGACCTGATCTAGGAAATAACTTCCTTTTCCAGAAAGTACTGTACGATGGCTTCTTTCATCAAAACACTCTGCTCACCCGCTTTTAGGGGAGGTAGCTGTTCCAGTACCTTGTAATGCGGCCAACCGTCGTCGTCGAAATACTCAAACTCGTAGTAACCAAAAGGTTCAAGAAGGCGGCAAATGGCAATGTGCATCAGGTTTAACTTCTCGTCTTTCTTGAACTTTCGATGTAGCTGCCCCAATTCCTGAAGTCCGACCAGGTAAATGATCGCGTCCAGGTCCAGTGGGTCGCCATCAGCAAAGCGATCGCTTAAAAGGGCGACCACTGCTTCCCATCGTTCCTTTAATTGTTCGTCTCTTGCCATACACTTTTACACAACAAAGGTAACGGTATTCCGTTTGAATACAGCACCCCAATACTACTATTGAGCATAAATACTATATTTACTTAAACAAACAATGAATCTATGAACTGGGTAGATATTGTACTTGGAGTGCTGCTGGGATTGGCATTCTTTACAGGCTTTAAAAAAGGTCTTTTCGTTACGCTGGCCTCCCTTGTGGGCCTCATTGCAGGGGTATTTGGAGCCCTGTACTTTTCAGATTTTGCAGGCAGTTATATTTCGAAGTGGTTTGATTGGAGCGACCAGGTTACGAAGATCGCGTCCTTCGCCGTTACCTTTGGGGTGATCGTGTTTGTGATCTCCATGGCGGGAAAATTCCTCACGAAGATCGCGGATTTTGCGGCTCTCGGGTTACTTAACAAACTCCTTGGAGGGGTATTTTCGGTGCTTCAATACGCCTTTATTCTTAGCGTGGCCTTCATGTTCTTCGACGGCCCTAATGGTACGGGTTATGTGATTTCAGAAGAAAAGAAAAAGGAATCCAAATTGTACGGTCCGGTGGCCTCTTTGGCACCACTTATCGTACCACAGGTGCTGGATTACTTCCAAAGAAATAAACCAGAGGATGGCAATGAAACGGTCCCTGACGAAACCGATTCCGAGTAAAACTAAAGCTGTTTGAGGTCGGTTTCCGGTAGCCAGCCGTCTTTTCCATTGGCGATCTGAATGCGTAGCCAGTTGTCTTCACTGGCAAGTACCTGTACTTTGGTTCCCTCATGGAGTACAAAGGCGGTCTCGCTGTTCATCCTGGGTTCCGTTCTTACCTCGGTACTTTCGGCAAAGATGATGGCCGGTTGGTCGGACAAGAAGCGATCGTAGGTTCGAAAACTCATCGTAACTGCCGTAAACAGTACAAACAGAGAGGCTATGGCCGCCACGAACAACAGTCGTTTCCTGATGGTCACCAGTGAGAAATAATACAGCAGGAAGAACACTGCAAACAAGATGGCCGCGATCACACTCACTTCGGCCCAGCCTTCGAAGGTAAGCCAGCTGGAAAGGGTATTGTCCCATTTTACAAAGAGCGTTTGCGGGAGCGGTTCGATGGCATCGACGGTGGCATTTTGTGCAAAGGCAAGATTGTTCAAGATATCCGCATCGCCGGGGGCCAATTGTAAGGCCTTTTCATAATAATAGATACTAGGCCCGATGCTGTTAAGCTTGTAATGGGCATTGGCGATATTGTAATAGAGTTCAGCCGAATGCTCCCCTGCCGCCTCGATCTTCATCCAGTTGTTAAGGGCTTCCTGAAACTTATCTGCCTTGTACTGCGCTTTCCCTTGTTCGAACAACGCCTCGTTTTGCGCCCAGCCAGTGGCAAGGACAAAGAGAAAGAATACCAAGAACAATCCTTGGATCCTAGTTGGGCTTTTCACTTTCTTATGTGCCACCATTACTTTCATCTCTTTCCAAACTGTTTGTCGATGTTCGAAATTGTTTTCACGGCCGCTTCGTAATCCTGCTTCATGGTCACGTTGTCCGTAGGTGTGTAACGGGCATAGTCGCAGCGTTTGAGTAGCCCTTTGAATTCTTCCACCTGCACAGCATCCACACCATGATCGCTCAACAAACCGGAAATTCGTTCTTTGTCCATCTCACTGGTTTCAAGGCTTAGTTTCGCCTTGAGGTAGTTGTGCAATGCACGCTCCATGGCCTCGTAGAAAGGTGTTTTATTACCCAAGTTCTTCTTGGCGTTACTCAGGTATTTTCTGGCTAGTCGGGTGGCACGTCGCAGTTTGTTTCCTTCCACATCTGCACGTCGTCGGCCTCGCGAGATGCCAATGAAAATAACGATCGGGATCAAGGCAAAGGGCAGCAGGAGCAACCACCAAAACAAATTGGATTTGAAAAAGATCGCCTGATCCATGGGCACCAAATTGCTGTTGAGCTTGATAAACTTGAACTGATCGGCCGTACTCACCACCTGCTGTTTCCCCGCGTTGGTGGTTGTTTCGGCGGAGGCAGTCTCTGCGTTGACGGGGCCATTGATCACGTCGATTATGATCTCTTCGGAAGAAATTGTGCTATAGGTCTCTGTTTTCGGATTGAAATACGAAAAGGATATGGGCCGTATGGGATACTTCCCTTTGTACTGTGGTACGATGGTGTATTTCTCTGCCACCGAACCACTCATCCCGCTAAATTGCGTTTTTATATTGTCGTCACGAGTGGGTTCGTACACCTCCAAAGAACTTGGCAATTTCACTGAAGGGAGGTCCAATAACTTCAAATTTCCATTTCCGGAAACTTTCACATTCAACTCCAGCGATTCGGTGGCGTCCAATTCCCGTTTGTTGGTCGTTACATCAAACTCGAACTCACCTACCGCCCCGGTAAAATTGGCGGGCTGACCCTCCAACGGAAGTGGTTTCACATTCAAAGTTCTGTTACCGGCAGAGATGGTTTTATTCACCCGGGTCATCAGTGGTCGACCAAACAGATCGCGACGATTACTTTTCACGTCGATCGGGATATCCAATGTGAGCGGTTCCAGTGTTAATTTCCCGGTCTTTTGAGGGTAGAGAACGGTCGTTCTCAAGATCACATAGCGGTAATTTTGACCGTTGTATTCGCCCTCATATATTTTATATTTCCCTCGTTGATCCAGATTCTGACTCCAAAAATCGGCGTACTTAGGGGTATCGATCTCCCGCCAGTTGCTGGTGATGTTCACACGATCTCCCACGTAGAGTTTGTAGGTTACGGTAATCGCTTCGCTGATATAGGGATTGGTCTTGGAAACCTCCGCCACCAAATGCACGTTCTCGGTCGCCAGGTAATCGGGGTCGTTCGGGTCTTTTGGGATCTCGACGGCGGCAGTTACTTGTATCGCAATCGGACTTGTCTTATAGATCTGCCCTCCGATCTCTATGGTTGCCTGCGATATGGTAAACGATCCACGCGCTGTGGGTGAAAGGAAATACGAATAGGTTTTTGAATAACTTCGCCTTCCGTTGATATAGGAATTGCTGATCGACTGATTGGGACCTCCAACCACGCGGAATCCTTTAAAATCCGGCGGACTAAAGTTGTCGCCGTCCTGATTCATATTGAAGTCGATCCGAAGGCGTTCGTTCACTCCCAGGCGTTTCTTGCTCACCTTGGCTTCAAACTTTACCTGCGCACTAGCCATGGAACAGCTAAGCACCAGCAAAAGCAAGTATGTGAACCGCCTCCATTGCATGCTTACCAGTCTTTTTTGGATTTCACTTTGGCGCCCTTCTGTTTTTTGGCGTTGATCTTGTCCTGAACTTTCTTCTCTTCGTTATTCATTGCTTCCAACAAATTCTTTATCTGTTGCGGAGACAACTGTCCGGGCTCTGGTTGCTGTTTGGGCTGTTCCTTTTCCTGAGGCTCGTCGGGTTTTCCTTTTTCCTGTTCATTATTGCCTTCCTTCTCCTCGTCTTCTTCATCACCTTTGTCTTCATTTTCCTTTTCGTCGCCCTCGTCACTTTCCTTTTTATCGCCTTCGTCCTCCTTGTTCTCGCTATTTTCGTTGTTCTCGTCCTGATTCTCTTTCTGATCCTCATTCTCATCCTCGCCATCACCTCCCTGGGGTGGATTCTTCTCGAGCATTTCCTTGGCAAGCGCCAGGTTGTAGCGGGTTTCGTCGTCTTTGGGATTATTGCGCAATGCATCTTTGTAAGCCTCCACGGCTTCCTGGTACATCTTGGCGTTCATAAAGGTATTTCCCAGGTTGTGAAATGCCTTGTGCCGTTCTGTTTTTGTTTCTGAAACGGCCGCCGCCTGGGTAAATCGCCGCATGGCTTCATCGTTCTTCTCCTTATTGTAGTAGGCATTCCCAAGATTGTATTTGCCAATGTCCTCACGTGGATTCATGGCGATGCTCTTGCGGTAATTTACTTCGGCACCAACAAAGTTGTCGTTGCCCATTTCTTCATTTCCAAGACTGAGATAGCCTTGTGCTTCTTTGAGCTCTTTTTGTTGTTCCTTGCTCACTTTTTCAACCTGTGCGAGTGTGATTCCGCAGAAAAAGAAAAACAATAGGATTCCCAATGTGTGTCTTGCTATTTGTTTGTACCTGCTTCTCATCATCGTTCTATTAATCTTCGTTAAACAAATTTAATTTTTTCACCCATGCCGTCTTTCGTTCGAGCAACAGTATATCAATCACCAACAAAAATAATGCCCCCAGCAGGAACCACTGGAACTGATCTTTGAAATCGGTGTACTGTTTGGCCTCGAATTCCGTCTTATCCATCCCGTTAAGAATGTTGGTCACTTCTTCCACCAATTCTTTGGTGTTACTGCCGTCCAGATATTCTCCATCGGCCAGGCTGGCAATTTCTGTGAGCGTCTCCATCCCCAGGCGAGTGATCACTTGCTCGTTGTTCACGTCTCTTTTGTAATACTGAAGGATACCGTTGCGTTTGATCGGGATCGGGGCGCCATTCTCGGTTCCCACGCCAATGGTATAGATCCTGATCCCTAACTGAGCCGCCTCCTGCACGATCTCGGACACGTTCCCTTCGTGATCTTCCCCGTCGCTTACGATGAACAAAATACGGTTGGTTTGCTCTTCATCGTTGTAATAGGTTTGCGCCATGGTAACCGCTTCGGTGATGGCTGTTCCTTGAGACGAAACCATATCGGTATTCATATTGGACAGAAAAAGTTTCGCCGCTGAAAAGTCTGTGGTTATCGGTACTTGCGGAAAGGCGCTTCCTGCATAGCCAATGATCCCAACGCGATCCCCGGCAAGGCTATTGATGATTTGCGTGATCAATTGCTTCGACTTCTCGATGCGGTTGGGGGCAATGTCTTCGGCCAGCATACTCTTGGAGACATCCAGGGCAAAGACGATATCCACGCCTTCCCTTTTAACGGTCTCCAATTTGGTTCCGATCTTGGGATTGACCAATCCAAAACTAATGAGCACCAATGCCAGGCATAGCACGAGGAATTTGAAAATGGATTTGAACAGCGACCGGTCCGGGGCCAATTTTTTAAGCAACCCCTGTGACGCAAACTTGCGTTGGGTTCGTTTCCTCCACAACAGTACCAACAAGAACAGCACCCCCAACACCGGAATGGCGAAGAGCACATAAAAATAGATGGGTGCTTCGAACTGATACATTACTTAAACAAAACTTTTAAAAACGGTATATCGCAACAGCCATTCGATGGCCAATAACCCTAGTGCCAAAAGCACCAACGGGCGATATTTCTCGTCATAACTCTTAAACTTGAATTCTTCTATTTCGGTCTTTTCCAATTTGTTGATCTTCTCGTAGATCTCGCTCAAGCGTGTGGTACTTACTGCCCTGAAATACTCGCCTCCGGTAGTGGCTGCTATTTCCTTGAGTAACTCTTCGTCGATCTGCACCGGCATGTTTCCATACTGAAACTTTCCATTTGGTAAGATCCCGATGGGGGATACAGCCATTCCATTGGTTCCCAGCCCAATGGTGTACACTTTGATGCCAAACTCTACGGCGAGTTCACTGGCAATCTTTGGATCGATGGCTCCAGAGTTGTTTACCCCGTCGGTCAACAAAATGATGACCTTACTCTTCGCGCGGCTGTCCTTCAATCGGTTTACCGAAGTAGCAAGCCCCATCCCGATGGCCGTTCCACCTTCGATGATGGTGTTGTACTTGATACTCTTCAAAGAGGCCAGCACAATGCTTTTATCGCTGGTAATGGGGGTCTTGGTGTAGCTTTCGCCAGCATACTCTACCAGCCCAATGCGATCATTGGGCCGGGCGTTGATGAACCGCGCTGCCACTTTCTTGAGGGCTTCCAACCGATTAGGCTTCAGGTCCCGTGCCAGCATACTGGCAGATACGTCGATGGCCATTACAATATCGATCCCGCTAGTGGTCTTGATCTTGGTACTTTCATCCACGGTACGAGGCCGTGTAATGGCCTTTGATGTGGTTGTCAACCCTCAACTAGAATGTACTTTTTATTAAGTGTTTGATCATGCGGTGATAATTTTGCATGCTTTGAAAAGTTAGAGTATTTCTCCACCTTCACTCTTGTATGTTCTT
>JBCCHR010000087.1:0-10016 GCA_039028655.1 Bacteroidota bacterium | reverse complement strand
GGCAGACCCACCTAAAAGGTAAAAAGGCGATCGTGCCTATTTGCAACCGGGTCATTCCTATCATTGAGGATACCTACGTTTCCATGGAATTTGGTACGGGATGCCTTAAAGTAACCCCGGCACATGACGAAAATGATAAGATGTTGGGCGATAAACACCAACTGGAGGTGATCGATATCTTGAACGACGATGGTTCTTTGAATAGCTTCGGAATTCATTACGAAGGCAAAGACCGATTTGTCGCACGCAAGGAGATCGTTAAGGAATTGGAGGCCATGGGCGCCCTGGAAAAGGTGGAGCAACACGTGAACAAAGTTGGAACCAGCGAGCGCACCGGTGCCGTTATTGAGCCCAAATTGAGCGACCAATGGTTCCTGAAAATGAAGGCCCTTGCGCAACCGGCATTGGATGCCGTTTTAGAAGACGACGTAAAGCTGGTGCCTGAGAAATTCGTGAACACCTACCGCCATTGGATGGAAAATGTTCGGGATTGGAACATCAGCCGTCAGCTATGGTGGGGGCAGCAGATCCCTGCCTACTATTTCGGTGATGGCAAGGAAGATTTTGTGGTAGCCGAAACAGCGGCAGAAGCCCTGGAGCTTGCGCGTGAACGTTCCGGAAATCCATCATTGGCAGAGGAAGATCTTAAGCAGGATCCGGATGTGGTAGATACCTGGTTCTCCTCCTGGTTGTGGCCCATCACCGTTTTCAACGGGATCATGGAGCCAGACAATGAGGAGGTGAATTATTACTATCCCACCAACGACCTGGTTACTGCTCCGGAGATTCTGTTCTTCTGGGTGGCCCGAATGATCATTGCCGGATACGAATACCGAGATCAAAAACCTTTCAACAACGTATATCTTACGGGAATCGTGCGAGACAAGCAACGTCGTAAAATGAGCAAATCGCTTGGAAACTCACCGGACCCTATCGAACTAATGAAACAGTACGGGGCCGACGGCGTGCGGGTTGGGATGCTTTTGAGCTCGCCTGCAGGTAACGACCTCATGTTTGACGAAGACCTTTGTAAACAGGGTAGTGGTTTCGTAAATAAGATCTGGAATGCCTATCGACTTATCGATGGATGGGAAGTTTCCGAAGAAATGGACGAGGACGAAACCGCGACTATTGCGATCGAATGGTACCGCCATAAGTTTCAGTCCTGTTTGTCGGAGATCGAGGACCACTATAGCAAGTATCGTATTAGCGACGCTCTTATGGCCACGTATAAGCTGGTTTGGGACGATTTCTGTTCCTGGTTCCTGGAAATGGTAAAACCACCGTATCAGCAGCCCATTTCAGCAAAAACAAAGAAAAGTGTTATCGAAATATTGGAGGCAAATCTAAAGCTGTTGCATCCTTTTGTTCCTTTTATTTCTGAAGAGATCTGGCAGCACATTTCGGAGCGTTCGCCCAAGGAGGCGTTAATCGTTGCCGATTGGCCCAAGGTGGAAGCATTTGATGCCCAATTGATCAAGGAATTCGACTTTGCTTCAGAAGTGATCTCCGGGATTCGTACCATTCGGAAACAGAAACAGATACCGTTCAAAGAAGCGATCCGCCTTTCGGTGATCAATTCAGAAAAAAACCAAAAGCGCTTTGACGCGGTGATCGCCAAATTGGGGAATATTTCAGAACTCAGCTATACTTCAGAAAAAATAGAAGGCGCCCTTACTTTTCGGGTGAAGTCCAATGAATATTTTGTGCCGGTTTCCGGGGCGATCAATGTGGAAGAAGAAATAGCCAAGCTCACCGAAGAACTGAAGTACGCCGAAGGTTTTCTCAAAAGTGTTCAGGGAAAGCTGGGCAACGAGCGGTTTGTGAATGGTGCTCCTGAAAAAGTAGTGGCCATGGAACGACAAAAGGAAGCCGATGCCTTGGCCAAGATCGAAACGATCAAGGCGAGCTTATCTAGTTTGCAATAGCCGCTTTAGTTAGTGCCCTCTCTGGCAATTTGCCGTCGCAGCCATAGGTAGAAAAGCCCATTGAGCAAGATTCCCAGGAGCCCGACTTCGGGTCCGAGGAGCCAGGTTTGAGACACGCCTAGCAGTCCCACTTTTTCTCCATAGCCGAAAAGACCATACGCCAATGCGTTCCAGATAGCATGACAGACCGAGGCAACGATGATCGACCCCGATGCCATTCGTAACGATCCCCAAATAAGCCCCATAAGCGTGGCGTTAACGAGATAGATGGGAATTTGAGACAGGGGTAGACCGAATTCCGATTCGGCCAAAACGGCCGATACGTGCCATACCACAAAAGCGGCGGTGGTAACGTAAAGTGTTTTGGTTGCTGAATACCTCGCGCGTCCAAACAACCCCCACAAAACACCTCTAAAAAAGCCTTCTTCAGTGATCAAGACGCCAATGGGACCAATGACAAGCCCGGCCACCAGGTTGATGATCTCGTTTCGATTGTTGGTTGTAGCGATCGAGAAGTCGCCTGTTACAAAGGCTATGAGTGCGGTGATGCCGAGCACGACCAGGGGATATGCCAAGGCCCAGCGATAGTATTTCCCTCGTCCCCAACGCAGCCCAATTTCTGTACGCGAAAGTCGTGCGATGATCCAGAATGCGATAGTGAGTACGATGAGTGGAAAGGCACTGAACATTACATAGCCTAAAAAGTCCATAGTGGTGGTAATGGCCACCGCCAATAACATGGCGATCCACGCCAGCGTAAGATGCTTTTTCATTTTGATTGGTTTAGTGACGAGTACGATGCTCGTGCCGTTAAGACGCCAACAAGGTGGACGTGGTTACAGAATAAGGAAAAAGGGTGGTGGAAATACGGTATGGTTACTTTCGATACAAGAAGTAATGATCCACTGTTTCGATGTAAAGCCGCTTGGCTTCATTGCTGGAAATGTCGGGTACCTGGAACAAGGCATTGGTCTTGAAGGCATTGATAAGGGGATTGTTGCTTCCAGGGGAGGATTGACTGTTGGTCGCTCTCTTGTAGTAAGCGTACAATTTTAGGAGAACATCGGCAGGGAACGGTTCGGTATGAGAGTTGATGTTACGAACGGCATTTTCAAAGGCAATATCCAATTCTTCCTGGGTCATCTTATTGAGTGGCAAGAACCGTAATGCCGCCTTTTACTTTTTGATTGAGTGCGACCTCCACCTTCGCATCCAACGGCAGGAATACATCCACCCGGGATCCAAATTTTATAAAACCACTTTCGGCCGCCTGCTCGACCGATTGGTTGGTTTGGGCGTAATTCACAATGCGTTTGGCCAGGGCACCGGCGATCTGCCGATGCAGGACGTCGCCAAAACTGCTGGACTTGACCACCACGGTGGTTCGTTCGTTCTCTTCACTGGCTTTTGGATGCCAGGCAACCAGGTATTTCCCGGGATGGTATTTGCTGAAGACCACTTCACCGCCTGCAGGATAGCGCGTAACATGTACGTTGAGCGGAGACATAAACACCGATATCTGTAACCGCTTATCCTTGAAATACTCGGGCTCGTACACCTCCTCGATCACCACGACCTTGCCATCCACAGGGGAGACGATATGGGCATCGTTTGGCGCGTACTGTCTTTTTGGGTTTCTGAAGAATTGCAAGATAAGCACCAGGAACACAACCAGGGTAAGCAACAACACAATGCGAAGCCATTCGATAGTAACAAAATGATTAACCGTAAGGCTGAGCGCTACGACGATCATAAACGTGATCACGATGATCTTATGTCCTTCTTTATGAAACATGGGCCACAAATTCTAATACCGCAAAAACAAACGGACTGGTGTATAAAATGCTGTCGAGTCGATCGTAGATTCCTCCATGTCCGGGCATCAGTCTTCCACTGTCTTTTACCCCAGCTTGCCGCTTAAACTTGGATTCGATCAGGTCGCCAAATGTCCCCAGGATCGCTACGATAAGGGACAGGCAAATCCAGAGCCCCAGCGTGAGGGATTGGGTATATCTAAAGATAAGAAATCCAGCCAACAATGCGCCGGCCAGACCACCAAAAAAACCTACGATCGTCTTTTTTGGTGAAATGCGTTCCAACAACTTTCGCTTACCAAAATTCTTCCCAATGATGTAGGCAAAGCTGTCGTTGGCCCATATCAGGATAAACAACCCAATAACGATCTGGGTGCCGTTCTCCCGGTTAGGGATCAGCGCTAAAAACACAAAGCCACTCATTAAATAACATATGAGCGATATGTATTTTTTATTCTGAAACATGGGGATCTTGTGTACCACCAACAGGTCCCTGAGCAAAAAGAGATTCACAAAGATCGCTACCAGCGCATAGAGGTAAACGACGTTGATCTCGATCACTTTGTAACCAAGGAAGAATAGCAGTAGTGGAAAAATCAGAAACGACACGAAACTTCGTAGGTCCACCAATTTTTGAAATTCGTTGATGGTGATAAGACCCAGAACGAAAAGTAAGGCAACGAACCATTCCCGCGAAGCAAACATGGCGATAATGATGATCGAGATATAGAGGATTCCCGAGATGCCCCGAACAATAAGTTCCTTCATAAACTATAGGTCTTCCAGAAGCAACAAATATAGGTTTTTTGTGCTACTTCCATAACTCATGAAGTCTTTTTCCTTTTTGTTTTCGAAGTCTTGGATAGTGGTAATATTGCTGGGGATTTCCAACCGGTTTTGGTTCTTGATCTTGCGCAATCCTTCACTGATATTTTCCACCAGTTGACTGGTGGTGGCAAAGATGATAAAGCTGGCCGGGAGTTCGTGTAATTTCTTTTCTTTGATCTGGTTGGAGGACAAGAGGATGGAACCGTTATTGGCTACCAGGGATTCGCAAGTCGACAGGAAGAATGGGGCTGAGGTCTTTTTTGTGAATTCCAGATTATATCCGTCGAATTTTCCCTGCATGTGCTCGTTGATGCAGAACACCTCCTTTTCGTACCAATCGTTCTCCAACAGAATATTGTCGAAGTTTTCCTTCACCTCTTCCCAGTCCTCACAATAGAGAAATTTACCTCCGTTTTTGTTGAAATTGTAAGTGAATTTTTCGTCAATGGGGAGCTTCTCCTCAGGATAATATTTGCTGTGGTCAGTGTTCTTTGATTTTACATCTGACTTAGCACCTGATTTTAGAAGTCTTTTGAATAGACCCATTGAATTTAGAGGAGTTAAACAACGTTAATCCTCAAAGATATAAAATCTCGCTTGAAGTTCCCTAACTAAAATTCTAAAGATTGTGACCTTCAGGTTAAAAAAACATCAAATCTTCAGGAGGTAGATACCTCAGGCATTTCGCCTGTTTCTTCACTGGTTTCCTCGGAAGAGCCGAAAGGTCTCTTCCCAAAGATACGCTCCAGGCTCTCCTTGAAGATCACCTCTTTCTCCAACAGTTCGTTGGCCAGTTCGGTGAGTTTGTCCTTGTTCTTTTCGAGTAGGTCCAGAGCGCGTTGATATTGCTCCTCTACAATTCTCGAGATCTCTTTATCGATCAACTCGGCGGTCTTCTCACTGTAGGGTTTGCTGAAATTATAATCGGTCTGCCCGGAGGAATCGTAGTACGTTAGATTCCCAATTTTTTCATTGAGACCGTAAATGGTCACCATGGCACGTGCCTGCTTCGTGACTTTCTCCAGGTCGCTCAAGGCGCCCGTAGATATCTCTCCAAAGATCACCTGCTCGGCAGCACGACCACCCATGGCGGCACACATCTCGTCCAGCATTTGGTCTGGTCGAACGATAAGTCGCTCTTCAGGAAGGTACCAGGCTGCACCGAGGGATTGTCCTCTGGGTACGATGGTAACTTTTACCAGCGGTGCAGCGTGTTCCAGCATCCAGCTCACTGTTGCGTGTCCTGCTTCGTGGAAGGCCACGGCTCTTTTTTCTTCCGGAGTAATGATCTTGTTCTTTTTTTCCAATCCTCCTACAATCCTGTCCACAGCATCCAGGAAGTCCTGTTTGCCCACCGATTTCTTCTCATTCCTGGCAGCGATCAAAGCCGCTTCGTTACATACGTTGGCAATATCGGCACCAGAGAATCCTGGCGTTTGTTTGGCGAGGAAATCGGTATCTACCGAATCATCTTTCTTCAACGGACGCAAGTGTACTTCGAAGATCTCCTTGCGCTCCCGCACATCGGGAAGGTCCACATAGATCTGGCGATCGAAACGTCCTGCACGCATCAACGCCTTGTCCAAAACATCGGCCCGGTTGGTAGCGGCTACCACGATCACATTGGTATTGGTTCCAAAACCATCCATTTCGGTAAGCAGCTGGTTCAGGGTATTTTCACGCTCATCGTTGGAACCTGAGAAGTTGTTCTTTCCTCTGGCACGACCAATGGCGTCGATCTCATCGATAAAGATGATCGAGGGCGATTTTTCCTTTGCCTGTTTGAAAAGGTCCCGTACACGGGATGCCCCTACACCAACGAACATCTCAACAAAATCCGAACCGGAGAGCGAAAAGAACGGCACCTTGGCTTCACCGGCAACGGCTTTGGCCAAAAGGGTCTTTCCTGTTCCCGGAGGACCAACCAACAAGGCTCCCTTAGGGATCTTACCTCCCAGGGCGGTGTATTTGTTTGGGTTCTTCAAAAAGTCTACGATCTCTTGTACTTCTTCTTTGGCGCCTTCCAGCCCGGCCACATCCTTGAACGATGTTTTTACATCCGTCTTTTCATCAAAAAGTTTGGCCTTGGATTTTCCGATATTAAAGATCTGCCCTCCGGCACCACCTCCACCACCGGCCGACATACGTCGCATGATAAAGATCCAAATCGCGATGATCACTACAAAAGGAAGTAACGTTAACAGAATATCCCCAAAGAAGTTCTCCTCGGTGTCATTCTCGTATCCTGTTGCCAGCTGATTGTCCTGAATAATGGTCTTGAAGGTGTTCTCAAAATTTTGAAGATCACCTATCTCAAATTCATAGTCGGGCGCATCGGGTCCGGCCTGAAGTATGCCTTTGGCTTTGTTCTTACTGTGTACCTCTTTGGCCTTGGCATCGGGAGTAAGGAAGACCTTCACCGTTCTTCGATTGACGATCTTTATCTTTTCTACATCACCATCTTCCAGATATTCTTCAAATTGGATTTGAGTTGTCTTGGCCGGCTGGCTCCAACTGTTTCCACTAAAGAATTGAAAACCGATGATCAGAAGAAAAATTCCGATGTAAATCCAAAAGGAATTGAACTTCGGCTTTTTAATCTCGGGTTTTTTATTTTCGTTCGCCATGAGGCTGTTTTGTTTTAATAGGTTGTTTCAATGGTAACCGTCTTTGCATCACCCCAAAGGCCTTCAATGTCATAAAATTCTCTGATGTGTTTCTGAAATACGTGCACCACAATGTGCACATAGTCCATCAGCACCCATTCGGCATTTTCACTTCCTTCGATATGCCAGGCTTTTTCCCCTAGATTTTTGCTTACTGTTTTTTGAATGGAATTGACAATGGCATTCACCTGCGTGTTTGAGGTTCCTTCGCATACAATAAAGTAATCACACACCGTATTCTCAATCTCCCTTAAATCCAGGATCTGTATATCCTGACCCTTCACTTCATCGATTCCCTGAACTATATGGGTAACCAATTGATCTGTGCTTACTTCTTTTTTCGCCATTCAGTATTTTTTATGATACAAAGTTATTACTTTTTTGTTTCTTGGTGTTGAATTATAAGGCAACATTAACACAATGCAGACTTCGCTTAAAGTAATCAAACTTGATGCCATTGACTCCACCAATGATTACCTGAAGGCCCTGAGCAAGAAAGCAGCATTGAATGAAGACATTGTGGTGGTGGCTCGCGATCAAACTCGCGGTAGGGGTCAGAGGAACGCACAATGGTATTCTGAAGTAGGTAAAAGCCTGTCCTTCAGTATATTCAAAAAATTATCAGGTGTACAGGTAGCCAATCAGTTTGCGATTAGTTTCGCGGTTTCTGTGGGTGTTTTAACGGCCTTGAAACAACTTGACATACCGCAACTTGCGATCAAGTGGCCAAACGACATATTGGCAGGCAGCAAGAAAATTGCTGGAATCCTGATCGAAAATCAGCTATCGGGCAACCACCTTGTAAGTGCGGTGATCGGGGTGGGATTGAACGTAAATAATGAGGATTTTCCCGAACTGCCGCAGGCTTCCTCACTTCGGTTGCAATTAGGGCGCACCTTCAACCTTGACGAGGTATTATCTAGTGTTGTAACTGGTATTTCTTCGGAATTGAATGCGCTGTCAACACTTCATTTGGACGAACTACAAGAACGCTACGAGCGCGATCTCTTCAGAATAAACAAAATTTCCGTTTTTGAAACACCGCAACAGGAGCGATGGAACGGGATCATTCGGGGCGTGAGTCAACAGGGTAAATTGCTTCTTGAACGAGAAGACGGCGAGATTCACCAATTCCAACTCAAGGAAATAAAACTTTGCTATTAACTGTTTTCCAACTGGGTGGTCAAGGTATCCAGGAACTTGGAGATCGGGCCCTTGATCATCATGGCCATCATGGCGTTGAATTCGCCGGAAAAGATCAATTCGGCTTCCGAACTGTTGTCGCTAACCTCCGAAATGGCCGCCTCCAGCCGAAACGGTATTTTATCGTTCATTGCACCAAGAACCACAGTGTTCGGAGGATTGACCTCTTTTACTTCTAAAGCGATCTCGGGCATTCCTTTGAGAGCGAACAGAAAGGCGTCGTCGCGAATTACTTCAAACTTGCTGGTATTCTCCGGCATGAGTTGCTCAAAGTTTTTAACATCGCTTAAAAACGTGCATAGGCTTTGGGCGTCTTTTTGAACCGTTACTTTTTTACTTCTTAATTCCATGAAGGGTATGTATTAATGATTGTGCAGCCTAGTTCAAAAGCCATGCCTAGTTCCATTCGGCCGGATTTTCACGCCATTGCGACAGGGTTTCTACTTCCTGGGACGAAATATAATTGGATCGCTCAGCCTGTTCCAACAAGTTGGCATAGTTGCTAAGTGTGTGCAAGGTGACCCCGGCTTTTTGGAAGTTGGTATCGGCCACTTCAAAACCATACGAAAAAATGGCTACCATGCCTTTCACGTTGGCATCGGCCTCGACCAAGGCTTCCACAGCTTTCAGGCTACTGCGCCCGGTACTTATGAGGTCTTCCACCACTACTACTGACTGGTTGGGTTCTAAATGTCCCTCGATCCTGTTTTGACGACCGTGCTTTTTGGCTTCCGGTCTTATATACACAAAAGGGAGGTTGAGATAATCGGCCACCAGGGCACCAATGCCAATGGCTCCGGTAGCCACTCCTGCGATTACATCGGGCTTGCCATACAGGGTTTCGATCTGATTGGCAAGATTCTCTCTCAGGAAGTTACGAATAACTGGATACGACAGTGTGATCCGGTTATCGCAATAGATGGGAGATTTCCATCCTGAGGCCCATGTAAAAGGGTTTTGCGGTTGCAATTTTATTGCATTAATTTGCAGGAGTAACTCAGAAGTTTTCTGAGCGGTATCTTTGTTTAAAACCATGCTGCAAATGTATAAAGTTTTTGTGAAAGACATCCCCATAATTCTTTCCACAGAGAAAAAAATCGGGAAACAATATACCTCGATTCCATTGAAGCTGGCGCGCTTCAAAAAACTCATAAAAAAGATCAATAGGGGGGAGTTATTATACGTTAATTTATATCACAAGAATGCAGAGAAGATAGAGAAGTTCCTGCGAAAGAAACTCCCATTCGTAGAAGCAGCCGGAGGATTGGTTTACAATCAGAACAGGGAAATTTTATTCATCCACAGAAACGAAAAATGGGACTTGCCAAAAGGACATATAGACAAGGGCGAAACTCATGAGGCGGCTGCCGTGCGAGAGGTCGAAGAGGAAACAGGCGTAAAGGGGCTGGTGGTTCGACGCTTTATTACCCAAACCTATCACGTTTTTAGACGCAACAATAAGTTCAAATTAAAAGTGACCTACTGGTACGAAATGCACACCGACTTCGAAGGTGAATTAAAACCTCAGAAAAACGAAGGCATTACTAAAGTGCGTTGGAAGAACTTCGAGAAGTCGC